>CAIVOO010000043.1 GCA_903907555.1 uncultured archaeon
AGGGCGTAGGATTTACTGCAAGCAATGCTTCGAATTCCCTCCCTTAGGTATTTCGCAAATTGGTGCTAACTTCTATTTTAGCTCAGCCTTAACTTCAACAACCTTTTTAAATCTATAATGAATTCTAACTCGTATGATTCTCGAAAAGCTTGGGGATTCATTAAGGAACACGCTTGACAAGATAACCAAGTCAGTCTTTGTAGATGAAAAGCTGATCAATGAGCTTGTCAAGGACATCCAAAGAGCCCTTCTCCAGTCTGACGTAAACGTTAAGATGGTCTTCGAGCTGACAAAGCAGATAAAAGACAGGGTTTTGAAGGAAGAGACTCCAGCCGGACTGACAAAAAAGGAATACCTTCTGAAAGTCGTGTATGAGGAGCTTGTAAAATTCCTAGGCGAAAAGGAAGCCAAAATAGAGATAACGAAAAAGCCGTTCAGGATAATGCTTGTGGGGCTTTTCGGAAATGGAAAGACAACAACCGCAGGCAAGCTTGGAAAATATTTTCTCAAGCGCGGACACAAGGTTGCGCTTATTTCTCTGGATGTCTGGAGGCCTGCTGCATACGAGCAATTAGTCCAGCTGGGCAAACAGCTTAACCTTCCTGTTTTTGGAAATCCGAAGCAGAAAAATCCAATCAAGATTTACGAAGAGTTTGAAAAGGAATTCTCAAAATACGATGTCCTGATTTTCGACACAGCAGGAAGGGATGCGCTTTCCGAAGAGCTGATTGAAGAGCTCAACAAAATCAACAAGAAAGTCAAGCCTGACGAGTCATTGCTTGTCATTGGCGCAGATGTCGGGCAGGCTGCAGAGAGGCAGGCGACTGCTTTCCACGACACTTGCAATGTCACAGGCGTCATAATCACAAAGCTCGATGGAACAGCAAAGGGCGGAGGAGCTCTTATCGCGTGCTCAATCACGAAAGCCCCTGTGAAATTCATAGGCGTCGGAGAGAAGATTGACGATTTCGAATCATTCGATCCTGAAAGATTTGTGGGAAGATTGCTTGGTATGGGAGATTTGCAGACTCTTCTTGAAAAAGCAAGGGAGGCAATAACAGAGGATGAAGCCAAGGACATAGGAGACAAGCTACTGAAAGGCGACTTCAACCTGATTGATTTGTACCAGCAGATGGAAGCTATGTCAAAGATGGGGCCGCTTTCTAAAATTGTTGAAATGATTCCAGGATTTTCCCAAGTAAAACTTCCGAAGGAAGCTGTCAAAGTTCAGGAAGAAAAGCTGAAGAAATGGAAGCACATAATGAACAGCTGCACGAAGGAAGAGCTTGAAGACCCGGAAACAATATCAGGCTCAAGGATTGAAAGGATTGCCCGCGGCTCTGGACTGTCGACAGGCGATGTAAAGGATTTGGTGAAGCAGTACAAGCAGTCCAAGAAGATGGTCAAGATGATGAAGCCAGGCAACATGGAAAAGATGATGAAGAAGATGGGCGGAAAGCTGCCTGGGATGTAAATCCTTGATTGTTCTAATTAAAGAATAGGAAAATCAATGATTATTTTGTTGGAAAATCTACTGAATGTTTTGACAACATTTATAAAACAATTAACATTGGATAATACTATGGGAGATTATATTCCACAATATGATTTAGCAAAAAAAATTACAGAAGCGGTAAGGGAAGTGGGTTATGCAAAAATTATTACTCATATCATAGATATAGGGCCAACAATAAAGCCTTCTGCAATCAGACTTGAAGTTTTTCATCAAGATAATAATATGTGCGTTCAAGTGGCTAAGAAAATTCTCTCTGAATATTATGATCGTTTTTTTACACTTAATGAACCAACGCCACAAGAACTAGAATGCATCCTCAATCAAGTTGATGAATGTGCACGGTTTGCAGGATTACAGCCTTTACATTATAAATATCACGAAGGAACACACCAATTTGCAGTTTATAGGCCTTGGGATGTTTTATATCCTAAAGAAAAAAAGGCAACTATTGTTTTTTATGAAGTTCCAAAAGAGTGGGATGGTTCGTCTGTTGCAGTTATAACGGGTACTGGAGCAATGCTTAAAAAAGTTGGATTGATAAAATAATCAGATCTTTATTTTACCAAACAATCCCCAATTGTTCCGTCTGATAATCGCTGATTATTCCATAACTTTTATATAACCCGCAAGATTTCTCCCCTGCGTTGGGGTTACAATGTCGCAAAAAGTCTATGCTAAAAATCTGGATGCTGGAACTATTTCACAGCTTGAAGCAGACCTGCAGCAGGCAAATGAGAGCATAGACAAAAGAGTAAAAAGGTTGATGCCGAACACAAGAGTCATGGACCCTGATTATCTGTTTCCTACATGTCGAGATGATGTAATTCCGCTTACAGATCCTAATGGCGCCTATCTGTATTTTACGAGGATAAGGGATGTTCTTGAGACTGCGCTGAGAGAGGGCAGAATCCGAATTGAGGATTTGCCTAAGAGAGCGCCGCAATACCTTTGCGATTTGGCAAAATAATACATATGTCTGAAGAAGCTATACTATTGGAAGTTGCAGTCAGCTACATAGAGCACAGCAAGAAGGTAGACCTGTCTAAATTTAAGGAAAAGAAAACTCCTGATTATGTGATAAAGGCGATTAATTATTTCAATGACGTGAAAAGCGCTGCATCAAGATTAAGGGGAAATTATGATGTTTTTCTTGGGGTATATTCGCAGAACGGAAGTGTTTTTCTCGGGGCTGCTGCTCGTGACAAAGCGACAGGCTTAATATCGAAGCTTGAGCATAAGGAGGTTCTCACTTGGGAGCTTGAGATTGCTGATTTTGATCTTTTGACTATTGACAGGAACCTGTGCGAATCGCCTAAATACTTTGAAATGCAGAGGGATTTCATCTACTCTGTCGCAGAAAGATTGGGCTTCAAAAGAGCTGAAGAAACCTCTTTTTTTGATTTGGTGAAAGAGAACTGCGAGAACAGGCTTTAGCTGTTCTTTTGCAACGCCTTTATATACGCAAATAATTTCCTATTCAGCAGTGGTAAATAAATAGAAACATTTAAATATAAGCCTCGGCTTTTCAGTACAATACTAATATTATAATAAAATATAGGGTGGTAAAATGAAAGGAAAAACAGCACTATTGGCCTTTTTGGCAATTCTTTTTGTTGCTACAGCAGTATTCGCAGCGTCGGATTTCACACTGCAGGCATCAAACAGCACACCGTCAGTTGACCCTGGCAAGACAGCCACAGTCACATTCGTCCTGAACAACACAGGAAATGACACATTAAGAGTTACTGACGTAAAAAGTGTCGGATTCATAGGCGGGACTTATAATCTGACGCAAGGCATGTTCTCAACAAATGCAGTTCTTACCGACATTCCAAATGGAACAGCAAAAACATTCAACCTGACAATTGCGCCAGGATTTGCAGAAGTAGGAACTTACTCAGGAAGCATAAATGTCACTGTAAGGAACAGCGCATTGCAGACACTGTCAAAAACATTCTCTCTGGATGTTTCAGTGAATCTTGCTTATAACGCATCAATGTCTGATCCATCTCCAGTGATAGTAGTCTCTGGAAGGGAAAAAGAGTTCAATCTCACTGTAATAAACACAGGAAACTCCCATATGGTTTTAGACTTCCAGAAAATTGACATTATGAATGGAATGGTAGTTGTTGGAGAAATCACATTTCCACCACAAGATTTTAATCTTGCTTTCGGAAAGTCACTTAATGTTCATGGGGTAGCAATGTTTGTCCCGTCAGCCGAGGCAAAGGACTATCATGTGGATGTAGTTGGTTATGCAATGACGGACTTGGTTCACCCACCAATCCTTCTGAACAAGTCAATGACAGTCACATCTCAGGCAGTAAATGAAGTTCTCACAGCTTCTGCAACAGTAGGAGCAGTAAAGGTTTCTGACACTCAGATGACAAAGAATGACCCAATCATTGTTACATTGAAGAATGATGGAAACGTCAATCTTGTCGGAACATTGACATTAAGCGAGCTGACAAGCACATCAAATGCATCAAACAAGATGCAATTGCAGGCTTCAAAGACATCGTTCTCATTAGATCCGGCAAAGACAGACTCAATCAACTTAACAGCTGTCTCAGCAGTTCC
>CAIVOO010000044.1 GCA_903907555.1 uncultured archaeon
AATATATTCATTGGTAACCCCCAATCCGACAATCTGCGAGCAGATGAATATGAAAATTAGAAGTAAAGTAATCTTTAATGTGTGCTTCATACCTCAAATGGCTTAGCAAGAGTATATAAATTTAGCTAATTTTTTAAATTTGAAACATTTTTATTAATAAAATGAAGCTTTTGCACACAGTAAAACTTTCAGTTTTCGTCTATCCTGAGGAAGATGAGCAGGCAATAAGGCAGAGATTAATAGAATTAGTGCCATTTAATCTTGAAGAAGAGAAGATAAAAGTTGAGCAGCAGACAGCTGAAGGCTTTCAGGAGAAAAGGATAAAGATTTTCAACATGATGCTTTCGAAAGAAAAGCATACAACAGGATTCCTGAACAATTTATTGGAAAAGCTTCCTGAAGAAGAGAAAAGATTCATCCATAAAACAGCAGAAACAAGGGTTGATGATGAATTCAATATCTTTATTCGATTGGACAAGCCCAAACTTCTCGAGAAAAACCAGTACTGGCTGACAGACCATGGCAACTGCTATCATATAACTATGAATATAGCATGCTTTCCGAGAAAGAAAGAGGTTGCTCTGGAGATTGTAAAGAAGATATTCAAGGCATAGCTTTTTAAATAAAACTTATTATTTCTTGATTATGAACGAAAATTTTGATAATTTGGGGCTTATTCCTGAGCTTCTGCAAACAATTAAGGAAATAGGATACACAATACCTACACAAATACAGAATGATGCCATTCCATTAGTGCTGCAAAAGCAGGATTTCATTGGCTTGGCTAAGACAGGCTCTGGAAAGACTGCTGCTTTTGCCCTTCCGATGATTCAAAGAATCATCCAGGAGCGCATTAAAGGGCTGGTTTTGGTTCCGACAAGAGAGCTTGCCCTCCAAGTCTGGGAAGAGACTGTCAAATTCTCTAAAAGAGTTAAAATCAATGCAGTTGTTGTCTACGGCGGAGCTTCTATGGACCAGCAGGTCTTCAAGCTTCAGCAGAATCCAGACATAATAATTGCCACACCAGGAAGATTATTAGATCATATGCGAAGAAGAACAGTAAACCTGTCGCAAACTGCAATAGTTGTCTTGGACGAAGCAGACAGGATGTTCGACATGGGATTTAGGGATGATATTTACCAGATTCTAAGCCAGACAAGAAGGGAAAGGCAGACCATGCTCTTCTCTGCAACAATGAATGATGAAGTAATAAGGCTGGCAAAGAGGTACATGAAATCAACTCAAAAGATTGGCGAAGAAACTCACATCCCGCTCGATAAAATAAAGCAGATTTATTATGAAGTTGAGAGGGAATTCAAGCCTCACTTATTATTGAGAATACTTCAGACAGAAAATCCTTCGCTTGCGATGATTTTCTGCAACAGAAGGGAAGATACTGAAAGAATAACTGAATACCTGAACAAGTATGGAATGAATGCAGTCTGCCTGCACGCAGGAATGCGCCAGAACAAGAGGCAGAATGTGATGGAAGATTTCAAGCAGTCAAAAGTCAACATTTTAGTTGCTACAGATGTTGCAGCAAGAGGAATAGACATAAAGAATGTCAGTCATATCATTAATTATGACATTCACGAGAATCCTGACAATTACCTGCACAGGATTGGAAGGACTGCCAGGGCAGGCGAGACAGGAAAGGCAATCACGATAATAGAGCCTGCAGAGTATCGCTACATAACTGAAATTGAGTATGTGATAAAGCGAACAATGAGAAAAGGCAATGTAGATGAGTTCGGCCCGCTTCTTGAAGTCAGGTTTGAAAGGCATTATCAGCAGAACAGGTCATTTCAGAGACAGGGCCAGAGGTATGGGCAAGGCGGACACAGGCCAAGCGGCCATGGAGGACAAAGCCATGGCGGCGGAAGACCAAGATTCGGCGGCAACAGGAATAGAAGGTAAGGTTTTTAAAGGATTATTCTTTTGTTATTGATATGATTATAGACCCTTGGGGTTCTGAGCTGGTAGCAGATTACCAGAGAATCATAAAAGAGTTTGGTTTGGAAGAGTTCAAGGCAGATTTATTTCCAGAGCCAAATACAATAATGCGAAGAGGTGTTGTCTTTGCAGGCAGGGATTTAGGGATTATTTCTAAGTGCATAAAAGAGAAGAAGAAATTCTATGCTCTATCAGGAATAATGCCATCTGGAGACAAAATTCATTTCGGCAACAAGATGGTTGTTGAAAACCTTAAATATTTTCAGGAGCACGGGGCCAAGACCTATATTTTGGTTGCAGACTTGGAAGCCGCTGCAACAAGAGGAGTCACATTAGAAGAAGCCAGAAAAAGGGCTTTGGAATTTCACATTCCTGCATACATTGCATTAGGATTGGATCCGAAGAAAACAATATTCTATTTCCAGTCAGAAAACAAGGATGTGATGCATCTTGGCTATGAATTTGCAAAGAAAATAACACTTAATGAATTCAAGGCGATTTACGGAAGCGCAGACCCGTCAAGAATAATGTCTGCCCTGACTCAGGCAGGAGACATTCTCTACCCGCAATTGGAAGAGCGAATGCCTGGAATAATTCCCGTAGGGATTGACCAGGACCCGCACATGAGGCTGACAAGAGATATTGTAAGCAGGGTCAAGAGCAAGGGATTCTTCGCTCCATCATCAATATACCACAAATACACACCCTCGCTTGACGGCGGATTAAAGATGTCAAAATCAAAGCCCATGTCTGCAATTGATTTGCCTGAAGATCCTCAAATAGCTTGCAAAAAACTTACGAGAGCGCTTACAGGCGGAAGGGCCACTCTCGAAGAGCAGAAAAAACTTGGCGCAGAGACAGAAAAGTGCATGGTATTCGAGATGTACAAGCAGCATCTTATGGAAAATGACAAGGAGCTGCAGAAAAGATTTGATGACAGCAAGAAAGGCAGGATATTGTGCGGTGAATGCAAGCAGGATGCAAGCGCAAGGATGAAGGAATTCCTAGAGAAATTTTCGAAAGAGATGGAAAAAGCGAGAAAAAATATCGATAAGCTTAAATTTATAGAATTTAAATAAATAAAAAAGAGGTGTATAAAATGAAATTTGCTCCATTGAACAGTGGGTTGATGTTATCATCAATGCTAGGATTCTTGCTGACAGCATTCTATGTCTGGCCTGCATCCAAATCATTCGGGCTGGCATTCGGGATTGTGTTTGTAGGAATGTTCATTGCATCAATAATATCGATGACTTACGGTCCATCAGAAGTAGAAATAAAGATGGATAAATTGAAGTAATCAGAATTCTTTCTTTTCTTCCTTTATGGCTACAGGAGAGCTTCCTCCATGCCAGGTTAATCTCGGCCTCATCCTTAGAGGATACATTCTCTCATTTGTGTCGTCGAAGATTATTGCCGCTCCCTTGGCGCTTGGCAGGTTGTCTAGCTGCTGTGTCAGCCCTTCCCTCATATAAGACTGCATAAGCATCCCCAGTGCCTCTGTATCGAGCTTGGCTGTTATTCTGTGTGCTATCACAGTGTCTGCCTGCGTCATGACATCTGTGTGTATTTTTCCAGGCTGCTGCGATGCAAGTATTAACGAAATTCCTGGCTGCCTTCCCTCTCTCAAGATTGTCATAAGCGGCGCTGATGCAGCAGTTGTCCCCTTGCTTTCATGCGGTAAGAATTCATGCGCCTCATCAACTATAAGCCATACCATTGCCATCTCCTGCTTTTTCTGCGATTCTTCAGAAAAATAATGGGTTGTTTCCTTGACCATCTGGAACTCTTCATATTTTCTTGCAATCATCCTGTCAATGAACAAGTGTTTTGCAATAAGGCCTAATGCCAGAGCCTTTATCTCCCATCCGCCAGGCATTGTTGCATAAGCTGACAAGTCAAGTATTGCAACCTGCCCGCCTTTTGCCAGGAATTTTAAGTCAGTACCTTTCTCGTCGAACAATCCCCACTCGTTTGCTGCGATAAAATGGTTCTCAACAACATTCTTTATGTGCTGCTCTGCCCTTTCATCTGCTTGAACAGCATCTATTATGTCTTTTATTCCATAAGATTTTCCTGATTTTGCAAACGCATGAATTACTCTTTCAATCAGAACGCCTTCTTCCTGGTTGCTGGTAAGCCCAAAACTTTGAAGCCAGTCTGTAACGTCAACATCCATCGGCTTGATTGAAAACGGGTAATCTGTTGGAATTCCCTTGTCCTTGAAATCCTTGAAATGCCCGACAGGAGTGAAAATTGTCACATTCAGGCCTTTCGGCTTAAGCCCCCACTGAGCCAGAAGCTCTGCATCCTTAAGGTTAGGATACTTCATAGTCCAGTAGACTCCCATAGTATCCAAAAGAATTATGCTGATGTTGTTTTTTATCTCTTCAGGAAGGTCTGCAACTCCTTCAGCAATCACACCCATTGTGTAAGATTTTCCAGAACCTCTCTTACCAACAATGAACACCACGTGAGATCTTGCCATGTCCATGTAAATATTATTTGACAAAGAAACAACATTTCCCATCTTGACATACTGCTTGCCAAGATAGATGACTCCATTCATCCCATACTTCTTTCTCTCTTCCTCATCCCTTCCAATCACGATATCGAATGGCATAATTAAAATTCTGTGAGCAGTATATAAATAGATTGTTTGACACTTAGAAATGGTACTACTTCATAATCTCTTCAAAAGTTGAGGAAGCCATTCCGCATATGCTGCATTCATCTGGAACTTCATCTGCATAAATGTACCCACAACAGGCGCACCTATGTTCAAATTGTTGTTTAGCTCCCATAATAACCTTCAAGAACTAGTATGTACATAATAACTTTGCTGAATATAAAGGTTTCTATAGATTCTAAGGTTCGAGCGGTGTATTTATCAAAAATTTCACTATACGCTCAATAAGCTTATCCCTTAAAATTTGTAAATCATGTTTATCATAAATTCTTGGAATAAGCAAAGGCTCACCTATTTTGAGATCATTTCTCTTTAAAGTTAAGAGGTGGTTGGCAGAATCAAGCTCAAAAACAAACTTCAGAATCTCAATTCCGGAAGATTCCCTTCCCTGCCTGAAAAACATCTTCATCTCCTTTTGAGATGGGATAAGAAAAGAATTGTTAAGAACCTCCATCTGAACCCTGTCAACCTGCGTCATAGAAACATTTTTCATAAAACCATTTACAGCATTAGCTACTTCGAGAATTACACAACAAATGTCGTTCTGGAATTTTATTTCTTCGTCTTTCATAATGCGGATGGCAGGATTCGAACCTGCGCAGGCACTAAGCCAATAGCTTTTTCCGATAATAATCGCCTGAAGCTATCCCATTTGACCAGGCTCTGGCACATCCGCGCAATAGAATTTCAAATAGCTTCATTTAAATAACTTTTGTTAAAACCACTGGACATTCCCCCACAATCTTAATATATCACCAACTCTCATATTAGCTCATGGTTGGGGTTCAATCTAAGCAGAATTGCCTGAAGTGCAAGGGAAGGTTGTGGTGCGGGCTGAATTACTGCCCGATTCTTGCTAAATCGCAGGCTATGCAGACAGCTGTGAGAAATATTGATTCTGCGTCTTTTTCAGGCTCTGCGCCTTCTGTTTTTGTTGGGAGGGTTGGCTATCCTGATGTTAATGTAGGCATTCTTTCAACACAGGAGAAGGATTCTGAGATGTATGACGCGCCAAAAAGCTGGGCTCAGAAGAACATTCCGATACCTGACATAATCAATTTCAGGAGCAGCCTGATTAACTCAAGATTTACAGCCAATGTGAAAGAGCGAAGCAGGTTTTTATCCATTTCGCAAGAAGTCGGGATGGCTTCCAAGCCTGTTGATTTAAGCATCGATTTGAAGGAGAAGCCTAAAGTCAGACTTAATTATGTTCCAAATGCACCTCCAATGGGCCCGAATGCCAAATTAATAAAAGTTGATTTGAATGAGAACCCGAAAATAGACAAGAAAGTCGATTATGTTGTTGGCGATGTTGATTTCAAGGCCAGCGATGCAATAACTTACTTGTATGAAAAGGGTTTTGATGAGAATTTTCTTTCTAGATTGCTTAGCATTGGAAATCTCGGTGTGAGAACTGACAGGAAACTAGTGCCTACAAGGTGGAGCATTACAGCAACAGATGATGCCTTGGGAAAAAAGTTGATAGAAGAGGTTAAGCAGTACAGCAAGGGAGCGTATCAATTCTATTACGCAAATTATCTGGGAAATCATTACATAATTTTGTTATTTCCAGAAGTCTGGAGTTATGAACTGTTCGAGATGTATATGCCGAATGTGGGATGGAATGTAAACAATACAGTCAGTTTTATGACAGATTCTGAAGGCTACACTGGAAGAAAAGAGTACGCAGAAGACTGCGCAGGTGGGTATTACACTGTCAGACTGGCAATTCTTGAGAAGATGTCTGCTATGAAACGTCAGGGAAGCGCGCTTGTTTTGAGGTTTGTTACAGATGATTATTCTACACCTCTAGGAGTGTGGGTAACTAGAGAAGCTGCAAGAAAAGTCTTAAAGACTCAGCCGATAGAATTCGACTGCAAGGAAACAATGCTTGCTTACACGAAAGCTTTGGTGAAGAAGAAGTGGAACTTTGACGTTGATGCATTATATAAGAACAGTCAGCTTTTGAGTTCTATGAGAAACCAGATGAAGCTAAATGCTTTTGTCTGATAATTTCGCCTTCTTCACGACAAAGAATGCTGTGTTTTTGCTTTCTTCATTGATTTCAGAATCAGTTATTTCTATTTTCTTGTCGTAAATAGGACCGTCAACCACTAAACTTTCATACTCCCCGCCTTCTCCAGCAACATTCAGCCCTGATTTTTTGTTCAACATAGCTAATTTGTCAACATCCTTCGCAGTTATCTCTCTTCCAAGCCAGCTTTTGTCAAGCCCTTCTGCAGCTATGCTTGATAAAATGAATTTGAATCCAGAATCAAGTATTTCACGAAGCTCTGTCTCCTGATTGATGTGCCATAATGGAGAGAATATTTTTAATCCGACTTCATCGCAAATCTTCTCAATTCTCTCTCGCTGATAATTGGAATACAATGCTCCTGTAACTATCCCTTCAATTTTATACGTCTTTTTAGCTTCAACAATAGCTCTTTTTAAGTCTTCAAGCTCTTTCTCTTTTTCACCAACTGTTTCTTGCTCAATTAATGGTATGCCAAGAGCTTCTGCCTGCAGTTTAACCAAGTCAATGTTTGGTGTATGGAACATGTAAGATGCAGGATTCTTGCTTTTCAAAGTTATCAAACAAGAAATCTTGTAGTTCTGCCGCTGCATTACATAAAGTGCGTAATTTGAATCCTTGCCAGAGCTGAATAAAACTCCTAGCTTCAGGTTATGCTTTGGATAGAACTGGCGCAGATATTCTGATTTGTACTTTTCTTTAGCTAATTTTCCTATTGCTTTGTCAAAATTGCTTCCATACTGCGCTGCCTTTTTCTTTCGGAATGCGAATTCCTTTTGCAATCCCATGTCTGAAGCCACAAGCCTTAGAATGTATTTCTCAACCCCATCTTTCAATTTAAGCTCAGGCATTATTCTTAAGCAATAAGATATTAGCTCCTTGTCTAAAAATGGAACTCTTAATTCGAGAGAATTATACATTGTAATTACATCATCCCTGTACAAGTCGCGTTCATACATCTTCAAAAGCCCTGAATAGCATTCCTTATTCACATCAGAAGAATCCTTATGCCTTTTGTAGCCTGCAAATATCTCTTCAGAGCCCAATCCAGACAATATTACCTTGCAGCCATCCTTTTTTGCCTGTTCGCAGGCTGCGAAGAATGTCAAAGCAACCCCTGCTTTCACAACATTGCTGTCCTCTATCAAAGGAATTATGATTTTGAGATATTTTTTCACTTCAGATAATTTTATTTTGATAATCTTCAGCTTGAATCCGTACTCTTTAGCAACTTTTTCTGCATAAACCAAATCTTCAGGAGTTTTCAAGTCAGGAGAGTCTAAAACACAAGTATAGCAGGTGAAATCCTTGCCCAGCTTCTGCAAAATCAATCCAATAGTTGTTGAATCAACCCCTCCTGAAAATAATAAAGCTAATTTTTTGTCAGGAATCCTCTTTTTTACAGAATTTGTAAGAAGTTCATCAACTTTTTTCTTTATTTTCTGTTCAGAATCATTGATTAAAGGAGCAAGTTTGAAGAATTCTCTCCCTACAAACTCAAGATTGTTATTTTTTACATTGTACTTGAGTATTTTTCTTGGATTAAGCTCAACAATGTCGACAAATCCTATATTTTCGAGAGCTTTTTTCTCAGAAGCGAAGGCAAATCCTTCTGCATGCGAATACCAGACAGGTTTCACTCCAACACTATCACGCGCAACATACAAGTCATCTCCAAGCCAGTATGCAAATGCGTAATCGCCGTCAAGCTCCTCAATAATTGAAATGCCTTTCTTGTCAAGAAGTTTCAGCAAAAGCTCTGCATCATTGCCAGCATTTAAAGAATATTTGTTATTTAATTCCATCCAATTATAAATCTCGCAGTTCGCTGCAAGAACTCCTTTTCCGATTATCGGCTGTTTTACAAAGCTGACTACAGAATGCAGGCAATGCCCTATGCAGCTGTTTGCCTTGATATAAACATCCTTATTGTCATTGCCCCTGCTTTTCAAAACTTCAAGAGCTGCCTCTACCTTAGAAACAGCATTCTCTGCATTGAAAACCCCAACAATTCCGCACATATTTGCCAGAAAAAGGCTTTTAATATAAAAAAGTAGGTGTCTTATTTAGGGATATAAGCATCCTTCCATAGAATCTCGAAGAATTTCTCATAAGCGCTTGAGATTTGCGGATTCTTTATCCTTATGACCCATGGGTTTTCGCACCACAGGACAAGAGCCACTTCGCTTCCGCAGACAAATGTTGACACGCTTGATTCATAGCGCTGCGGCAATGCCTTAGCTTCTGTAAATGGCATAGTATTAAGGAATGTTATTCTCTCAACAGCATTAAAATTGTAGATATGCTTCATCACAACCTTCTTTGCAATTCTTTTTTTATGGTAATGCATTATGAAATTCTTCACCATCTGCGGAGCTTGAGGCGGAATCCCGTAAACCAGTATTGGTTTGTTGTACTCCAAGAATTCTATGAACATATTGTGGATTGCCTGCACACCCTTGTATATTGCTGCCTCGCTGCCCTGGGTTGAGAACTGCCTCGCAAGCTGGAACTCTGGAAGCATCTTCCTGAAAGCCAGCTCTTTCTCGTTCAGCAAAAGAAGGAGAGTTTCAGGAGCGCAGGCATTATAGTACTTTTTCTTGTCCTTGACAATGAAAGAAATGACACCTTTTGATACAAGCTTATCAACACTGTCATAAACATTAGTCCTGTGAATCATGGCATAATCAGCTATGGCGCCAGTAGTGCAGTCGCCAAGCTCAAGGACTGAAAGGAAAACAATTGCCTCGTTCCTTGTGAAGCCAAGCCCTTCAATAACATTTATTCTTCGCTCATCCACCATGAGGATATTATGGAATATCAGATATATAAATATGTGTTGTCTCCCCTGCTACAACACATTTAAAAAGACATATTAATCTCTATATTCAACTGGGGCTGTAGTCTAACCTGGTTATGATTGGCCCTTGGGGTGGGTCAGATCCCGGTTCAAAGACTTCGATAAAAAGAAGCTGAAAGTCCGGGCAGCCTCATATTTAAAAGAGGTAATATGAAAGCTTGGGAAAAAGCATTGAGAAAATTTTTGAAGGACTGGGAGAAAGAGGATTATGTTCTTGCAGCAATGGCTACTGGCAGTTATGTCGCCGGAACCGCAACAAAATTTTCAGATATTGATGTTCATATAATATTATCAGATAAAACAAAATGGAGGGAGCGCGGCAACAAGATTGTTGATGGATATCTTATAGAATATTTCGCCAATCCAGCCAGGCAGTTGAAAAAATACCTGGCAGAAGATTACAAAGATAATACGAGAGTAGATGCAACAATGTTCATGACTGGAAAAGTCATTTTTGACAAGACAGGCGTGATGGATAAATTAACGAAGCAGGCAAAAGTTTATTTCTTCAAAAAATTCAATAAACCTGATAAAACGTGGATTGAGCTACAAAAATATGGCTTGTGGGATAAAATTGATGGATTGAGAGATTTGTCGCACAAGAAATCTCCAAGTTTCAAGCTTGTTTATTACAACACGCTGCATGCAATGCTTAAGACATACACAAAATATAAAAGGGCAGATACAGCAGCCCCTTCAAAGATAGATAGGTATTTCACAGAGCCAAGCTTCAGGACAGCTTATAGAATGGATGAATTTCCAGACAAAAAGTTTGCAAGTCTTTTCATGAATTGTTTGCTAACAAAAAATGAGAAAACAATGCTCAAGGATATCGAAAGCTTATACACCCACATAATTAATAAAATGGGTGGCTTTAAAATAGATGGATGGAAAGTAAGATCTAAAATATGAAAAAAATATTCGGAATAAACAAGGATATCTTTTTGTTGGGAATAGTCAGTTTCCTGACTGATGTTTCCTCAGAAATGATTTTCTCTGTGTTTTCGATATTTGTCACAATAATTCTTGGGGCTTCGACGTTCATTTTGGGTGTTATGGAAGGTCTTTCAGACTTCGCTGCTTCATCTTTGGATTACGTCGCAGGTTATCTTTCAGACAAGACAGGAAAAAGAAAGCCTTATGCAATTATTGGCTATGGATTTTCTACATTAGCCAAATGCATTCTGCTGATTTCAAATTCAATTACAACAGCGTTTACTTTCAGGGTTGTTGAGCGTTTGGGAAAGTCTTTCAGGGGCCCGCCAAGAGATGCCTGGATTGGCTCGCTGTCGTCGAAGAAAACAAGAGGATTTTCTTTCGGAGTTCATAAGGCGCTTGACAAGTCAGGAGCAATAGTGGGCCCATTTATTGCTTATTTCCTGCTGAGGTATCTTGGCGAAACAGCTTCAACATTCAAGCTGATGTTCTGGATTGCTTTAATTCCTGCAGCTTTGGCTGTTATTATCCTGTTTTTGATAAAAGACAAGCCTTCAGAGCCTGTCAAGAAGGAGAACATATTCAAATCTTACAAGACTTTAAGCAAGGATTTCAAGCACTACCTGAAAACCTCAGGCATATTCTCTTTGGCTTACTTCTCATTCGGATTTTTATTATTGAAGGCTTATCTTGTTGGGTTCAAGATTGAAGATGTCGTGCTATTATATGCTTTATTCAACATTGCATTTGTCATATTCTCTCCATTCATAGGAAAATTAGGCGACAAGATAGGAAGAAGGAAGATAATAATCTCTGAATACATAATTTACCTGCTGATGAGCATAGGATTCATATTCGCAGCAACAAAATGGCATGTTATAGTGCTGTTTGCCATGTTCGGAATATTCTATGCTATCGATGAGGGCCAGAGCAAGGCCTACATAACAGACATGGAGAAAGAAAAGAGAGCGACAGCTGTCGGAGTCTACAATTTTGCAACAGGATTAGTATACTTGCCGGCTTCGATAATTGCAGGCTTTCTTTGGAAGCTCAATCCTAACTATGCTTTCGGATTCGCTGGCATAATTGCATTAATCTCACTCATATATTTTGTTTCTAAAAAGAACTAAGCCCTTTTTCTGAAAACAAACTGCTTTGTCATTGCTACAAGCCAGTTGAAATGCAGTATCAGGTGGAGTATAGCCAGCAGCACAAAAGCGATTCCGCTCCAGTCGTGTATAAAACTGATTGTTCTGATGGGAATAGAGGCATAATTCAATCCAACAGTCCTTAAAAACCATCCGGTCTTTAATACTCCTGTCAGCCCAACCAATATAAAAGAAATCGCCAGCAATATGTCAATAAAGTAGTTCAGTTTTATTCTGTTCATTGAAATATATAGAAAAATTTGATATATAAATCTTGTTAATGATTAGTCGAACCACTCAGGATCATTCGTTGTTATTTGTATTTCTTTAGGCTTATTTGATACCTTGACAGGTGTTTTGGGTTCATATGAGTTTCTCACCTGAACTTTTACGTTCGGATTGGAAGTGATGTCCCTAATTTCCATCCCTTTCTTGAAGCTTATTGCACCGCAGGACGAACAGACAAAGAAAGGCCCGTATTTGCTTTCCTTAATCTCAAGCATTCTTCCGCAAGTGCATTTTATGTCTTCGAGCGATTCATTGATATGAGCCCTGCATACTGGAATATTCTGCCTGTTCTTTGTTGTTGCGTGCTTGTCGCAGAAAGGGCAGGCTGTTATCTTAGACTGCCCGTAAACTTTTCTTGAGAACATAAAATCACGACTTTTCCTTTATCTCAGAAATAAATCTTTCTATTGTCTTTGCGACGTGCTCTGGCTGTGTTTTCAGTATTACAGCAGCTCTTGCCAAAGCATCTCCTTCGAAAACTTGTGTTGATTCAAGCTTGAATGGAATCTGCTTTCCTTTTTTCACTACATCTTTCCATTTTGTGAACAGCTCTTCGGCCCTTCCTGGAATCTGCTCTTTCCTGCATCCGAGGAGTTTTGCAACCTGCTCTGCAATCTCATCTTTTCCAGAGCTAAGCGATTTTGCAGAGTTTCCAGAAGCAAATTCTATCCTGACTATTCCGTCCTGAATCTTTGTTGTCTTTATTATCTTGATAATTTCTGCTTCTGAAGTATTGTCAAGATGGGTTCCTCCGCAGGCTTCCACATCAATATTCTCAATATTCACAATTCTTAACGTGTTTCCTGGAACAGCCCCGCCCTGGTAAATTGCCATGCCGAATTTCTTCTCAGCATCCCTTCTCGACATGAAATCTTTTAGGACTGGAACTTTCTTTTTTATTATCGCATTTGCTTCTTCTTCTATCTTTTTTACTTCTGCATCAGTCAATGTAGCATAATGAGTCAAATCAATATGAGCTTTCTCAACAGTTTTCTTTGCTCCTGCCTGGTTTATGTGAACCCCGAGAACTTTTCTTGCAGCAGCATTTATTATGTGCGTTGCTGTATGGTTTTGAGTCAGCTGTTTCCTAATATTGAAGTCTATCTCGCAGCTGACTGTTTCTCCCTTCATAAAATTCAGAGCAGAATCAAGAGTGTGTATTATTACTGCACCTTGCTTGAAAATATCAACAACCTTCATTCCATTTATTGTTCCGACATCGTGGGCCTGCCCTCCGCTCGTCGGGTAGAAGTATGTCAAATCCAGGATTACATTCTTGTCTATGACTTTCAGAACTTTTGCCTTGAATTTTGATGTCTTCCAGTCACCATAATACATAGCTTTTGTGGCTGGAACATCAGACAACGGAAGCTCAATCTCCTTCTTCGTTTTGTGTTCAGGAACAACATTCTCATGCCTTTCTGCAACTAAAGCATAAAAGTTGTCTGGAATCTTTATTTTAATCCCTAATTTTGCAGCTTCTTCCTTCACCAAATCAGGATGTATTCCATTGCTGTCATACAATTCTATAAGAACTTCTGTATTGATTTCTTTTTTCAATGCAAGCTCCAGAAGATGCTTCGCCTTTTCCTTGCTTGCATAATATTTTTCTTTCTCTACCTCTAAAATTTTCTTTGTATTGTCAAGATTTTCGCTTAATTCAGGGAATACTGGCTTCAATTCTTTCGCGTGCCATTCAGCAACCTCTGCCATATCAACATCCCAACCGAATTTGTCAATGAATCCCTGAGCCCTTCTGAAAATATTCCTTAGATTGTATCCGCCGCCGACATTTGAAGGCAAAGCCCCGTCGTGAATTGCAACTAATAACGCTCTTGAATGCTCTGCTATCGAATAAAGCCCTGTCATCGGCAGGATTTTTTCTTTCAAGTCATCAGATTTCATCCCGAGCTTTTTTGCAACATCTGCCCAGGCTTTGTCCATGTCTTCTACTTCATCAGCATTCAAGTACGCAGAAAATCTTGAGAATTTGTTGTAAAGCTCCAAATCGAATTTAACTCCAAGCTTTTTTCTTAATTTTTTAAGCACATCAGGGAACATTGCCTCGTACATGTTCGGAGTTCCCTGCGAGAACCATGCAACCCGCTCCATGCCAAGCCCCATGTCAAGCACTCTGAGCTTTAACGGGACTGAGCCGCTCTCTGTCTGCTCAAACATCATATAGACTTGGTTGAATAATTCTACTCCTCTTGAAAAGAATTCCATGCAGGGCCCGAAGTTCCCTCCGCCAGCCCAGGCGTCTTCATGCAATGTCAATTCTTCTTTCGGCAAGCCGACTGTTTTTGTGAGGAAATCAAGCATATCCCTGAAATATTTTTCCTGGTTCCATTCAGACTGCGTCACAAAAGCATGCTGCCCTATCATTACGAAGCATGTGCAGTGGCTTCCTGTGATTCCGACATTATCAATATCCCCGAATCTTAGGCAGAATTGCGGTATCGTCAGCATCTTTGCAGGAGGCTCTGATTCTCCTGAAATGACATAAGGCTGGAATGCAGCTATTGATGCGATTGTGAAATAAGTTGTAGGATTCCATCGCGCAACAACAGGATACCTATTTATTGGAGTGTAGCCTCTCTCTTTCAATAGATTGCTGAATTTTATCCAGACATCTGCATAGGAAAGCTTGTGCTTAGCAGGATTCTTATCAACGACGTTGAATCCCCCGGAACAGGCAGGGTCTCCGCATACAGATTGGTCCTTGTGAAGAGTCCAGAAATGTTTCTGGCATTCCTTGCACTGCTTTCTCACAAAACCCTCTTCTTTTAGTGCTTTTGTAGCATAGTACTTGTCAGGCTCTGCAGAGGCAACCTTCTTGAATGCCTTCTTCTGTTCTTTATCTGTGAGCATAGAAGAAAAACAAGCAACATTGTTTATAAATTTAACGTGCTATTAGAGAAAAATTTTAAATACCTCACGTGAGGATGTCCAGTGGATTAAGACAAGTTCTGCTGTTTCAGGAACTTTTCAATCTGCTTGTCGACATCTTTCTGCGAATAAAGAGTGAAATCTACTTTTTTTATGGGTTTCCACCACAGTTTCATGTCTTCGTGAAGCTTCCACCTGCTTGCCTTACTGCCAACCATGCGCTCTTTCTCATGCCTGTTTTTGAAAATTCTTTTCTTGACAATATGAGAAGGGCATTTGACTTCAACAACAAGCAATTTAAGCCTGTTATCTTTAGCAAATTTGTAGAAAATCTTTCTCGAATTCTGCAAATCGAAGCATGTATCAAGGAATATGATGTCATATTTTTTGAAATATTCTTTGATTTTGTTGAGCTTTGCCTGATGGAATATCAAGCGCCATTTCATCTCCTCATTTCTTGAAATGCCTGTAAAACTAAATTTGTGCGTCCTCATGTAAATCTTAGAAAATAAGTCAGAATCAAAGTACAAGGCATGTTTTAGCTTCTTGTCAAGTATTCTTGCAACATGGCTTTTCCCAACACCAGGGAAACCAACAAGTAGAATCATTGTTTTCATAGCAAGGAATAACCTGCTATAATATAAAAAAGTTCGCAAAGTTTAAAAATGAGTAATAACTATTAATTTCCTATGAGCGAAGTATGCAAGGATTGCTGGAAATATCAGGCTTTCAAGGAGAAGTGCTTCTTCTATTGGAAGAACAAGAAGGAATGTTCTAAATGGACTTCTGGCCCTGGCTCTGAAGAGAGCTACAAGAAAGTAACCCAGAATTTTGATGTTGAATAAGAACCTTTTTAAATAACCATTCTTTATACTGTCTAAAGAGGTGATTTTATGTGTGGATGTAAGAAAGTTCTAGGAATTTTGTTGGTAGTGTTCGGTATTCTGTTTTTACTGCAGAATCTGAATGTTTGGGCATTCTGGGGAATACAGTGGTACACTGTAGCATTTGTGCTTATAGGCGTTAAGATGATGTGCAAGTGCAAAGAGTGCTGCGAAATGCCAATGAAGAAGAAGTAAGTTCTTCTTTATTTTATTTTTTATAAAAAAAGGTGATACTAATGGCAAAAAGAAAGAGAGTTGCAAAAAAGACGACTTCTAAAGCATTATGCATGGATTACAAGAAGCTAAGGGCTATTGAGAACGAAATAAGGGACTTGAAGAATTGGGTTGCAGTGTTCGCGAATGAGTATGACATGCCCAAGGAAGTTGTCAATAAGCTGCAGGCAAGGCTTCAGAGATTAGCTAAGGATATTGCTAACGTTAGAATGTAATTTTTTATTATTTTTTTATCCTGCGTAATTTACCAGTTTTATGTTCTTGAATTCTTTCTCAAACTTCTCCTTGTCAAGTATTGTCCTTGTCATCATTAATTTGTGTTTTGAGAATGTGTGCTCTTTTGAAAGCCTTGCTATCATCTGCGCTTCTTCGTCGCTGAAGCCATACCCTGACTTGAGCTTTGCTATTGTTTCAGCATCTTGAGGACTGCTCTTCAATGCGTGCAGGTGTTTTGACTGATCAGGATATTTTTCTTTGAATTTCTTTAAGAGCTCCTCTGTTGTGTAAACATTTCCTGCTGACTTCAGCTTTGATTCCAATGCCATTGACAGCAGCTCGTACTCGCCTGCAGCCATCCTTGGCCTGAAAGAGAATATCAGCAGTGAAGCGCCCAACGCTACAAGTATTCCAGCAACTATAGCAGGCGTTTGGAGCTTGAAGCCAGACAGCTTGCTTACAAAGTCAGATATCATCTTAGACGGCTGGAACTTCTCAGCCTGGGCTTTCGCCTCTTCTTTTGCATTATACTCTTTGAGCATTGCTTCAAGCTCTGTCTCAGATTTCTTGAGCAGCTCATCCTTAACTAATGATGAGTCTTTTGTAACCAAAGTATTCACAAGACTTGTCTTTGCAGCTGAAGGCGTTATCTGCGTTGGCTGCTCTACTACAGGCTGGGCAGGCGTTATTGTTTCCGTCGGTGGTGCAACAGTGCATGATGTTGTTTCAACAGTTGAAAGCTCCTGTCCTGGGCAGAATTTTGCATTATTCAAGGTGCAGGTTTTTGTCTGCACTCCCAATACGCAAACTGACCAGCTACTGCATGTCCTGTCGCAGACAACCACTCCTCCTACAGTTCCGCCACCTCCACCACCACCGCCAGAGGTTGTTGTAGTGGTTTTCCCTTGGCAGTCAAGCACTGTGCAATGCCCATCATCATTCTTATCCTCTGTCAACAAGTCGCAGACTGTATTTTCATTTAAGTCCCAGCAGCTGATTCCAGTGACATTTCCTGTGAGGTTTCCGTTGCATACGAAAGATGTATATTGAATCTCAGTATTTTCAAGAGTTCCATTGTGATCTGCATCAAGTCCTGAGTCTATCTTTACACCACCGCTCGGACAGCTGACATTTCCTATGGATAAGTTTGTAAGCAAGACAAGGGCTGTTGTGCCATTTGTGCCATTCAATCCATTGGTGCCGTTGACACCATTGCATATCACGTAATTGCCTGTTATTTCCGCAGAATCTAATCTGCCATTCGTGTTATTATCCAAGCCAACGCTAACATTGACTCCTCCTGCAGCGCATGGAGCAGGCGGCGATAGTATTGTGATGTTAGTCAGCGCGTGATAGCCTGCAGTGCCGTTTGCACCATTGCATATCACATAGCTTCCTGAAATCTCTAA
Organism: uncultured archaeon; assembly: GCA_903907555.1. Taxonomy (GTDB): domain Archaea; phylum Nanobdellota; class Nanobdellia; order Woesearchaeales; family CAIVOO01; genus CAIVOO01. The sequence goes on from CAIVOO010000044.1 coordinate 17,542, forward strand.
AACTTGCAGTTTTCCATCGTCATTGGAATCTGTACCGTAAGTTATGTTATACCCGCCATTCGGGCATGCTCCGCTGGAAGCAGGAGTTGAATTGAGCACTGCATTGTGGCCTGCCGGACCCTGCGGGCCTATTGAGCCGTTGCATACAAACAATGTAATATTAATCTCTGAAGAATCTAAGATGCCATTACTATTATTATCCAAACCGAAATCTAGTTTAAATCCGCCAGCAGTGCAGTTCGTGCCGTTAAGCTCTACAGTAACATTAACCAAACTATTCAAACCATTAGTGCCATTAACACCATTAGTCCCATTGACTCCATTAGTCCCATTAACACCGTCAGCACCATTCAATCCATTAGTACCATTAACACCATTACAAACTATGTAATTACCATAAATCTCGCTCGAATCCAAAACTCCATTATCATTAGTATCCAAACCTACAGTAACATTAACACCACCATTCAAACAATCAGGAGCACCAATATAAGAATAATTAGACAACGCACTAGAACCATTAACACCATTAGTACCATTAGCACCATTCAAACCATTCGAACCATTAACACCGTTGCAAACTACAGAATAACCATCAACCTCGCCAGATTCTAGATTTCCATTCCTATTATCATCAACACCATAAGATACATTCACACCGCCATTAGAACAAATTACACCGACAAGTATAGTTGAAGTATTAACTAATGAATCATATCCAGCAGGTCCTTGAGGTCCTATCGAGCCATTACAAACAAAGACTGTAATATTAATCTCCGACGGATCCAAGACATCATTAGTGTTAGAATCCAAACCAATATCTAACCTGAAACCACCAGCAGTACAATTTGTACCAGCAAGCTCGACAGTCGAATCCACTAAACTATTCAAACCATTAGTACCATTCACACCGTCAACACCATTCGTACCATTAATACCATCCACACCATTAGAACCATTAACACCATTACAAACAATATAGTTTCCATAAACCTCACTCGATTCTAAAATTCCATTATTATTAGTATCCAAACCTATAGTAACATTAATGCCACCATTAACACAATCAACACCAGCAGGAACAACACTAAAGTTAGACAAAGCATTAGAGCCATTCACGCCGTTAGTCCCATTAACACCATTCGTACCATTAGCACCTGCAGGACCCTGAGAACCTGTCAAACCATCACAAACAAAATAATTACCAACAAACTCAGAAACATCAAGAGTGCCATTACCGTCAACATCCAAACCATAGAATATGTGCTGTCCTCCGGTTGAACAGTTTGTTCCAGCAGGCTCAGAAACAACAGCAATCAAAGTATTCAAACCATTAGTGCCATTCACACCATTGCACACATATGATGTAGACTCTATCTCACCAGGCTCCAAAGTATCATTATAATTATTATCCATGCCGAAGTCTACACGTATGCCGCCAGCTGGACAAGTAACATTGCCCACAGAGACATTAATGACATTAATCAAAGTGCCCTGTCCCTGACAGACATATTTAGTAGAAGTGACTTCTCCAGAATCCAGATTACCATCATTATCAGTGTCCAAGCCAGAATTAATCCTGACTCCGGTGCATGGAACTAAAAACATGCCATAAGTTACATTATCAACGTCGACAATGAATCTTGTGCCATTGGCTCCAGTGGCTCCAATACTGCCATTGCATATGAAAGTGATTGCAGAAACTTCTGTGGAATTCAGGAATCCGTCATTGTTAGTATCCAAGCCATAAGACACTTTGTAACCGCCAGAAGTACAATTAGTGCCAGCTGGTTCTAATGTAGTATTAATCAGGCTTGTGCTTCCATTGACACCGTTAGTGCCATTAATCCCATTAGCACCATTACAGACATAAGTGGTAGTCGTGATTTCTGGCGAATCAAGAGTTCCATTCCTGTCAGAATCCAAACCAGACTCCAGTTTCTTGCCACCATAAGCGCAATTAACACCAGCAGACTCGTCACCAAACTTAATCAAAGAAGTAAAACCAGGAGAACCATCGCAAACAAACTTAGTAAACAAAATCTCACCACCATTCAATAGACCATTAGCATCAACATCCAATCCAGAATCAATCCTAACACCACCAAAACTACAATTAGTACCATCAGGCTCATCAGAAAGATTAACCAAACTCACAGTACCATTAAATCCGTTACAGACGAAAGAAGTATAAGATATTTCAGAAGAATCAAGAGTTCCGTTCATGTCTAAATCAAGACCTGCATCCACTCTTACGCCGCCAGCATTACAATTAGGATTGCCTACAGACAAATTAGTGAGCTTAACCAACGAATTAGTCCCGTTGATTCCATTAACACCTGCAGGACCCTGAGTACCATTGACACCATTGCAAGCATAAGACGTGCTTGCTATCTCGCCAGGATCCAACACACTATCCCTATTAGCATCAAGACCTATCTCAAACTTGTATCCGCCGTTAGCGCAATTACCGCCAGCAGGCTCGACAGAAACATTAATCAGGCTATTCAAACCGTTAATGCCGTTAGTGCCATTAGATGAAGCAATAGCATTGCAAACATAGAATGTGCTGTTTATCTCGCCATTGTCAAGGAAACCATCTCTGTCAGTATCAAGACCTACATCAACGCGAGTGCCATTAGCAGCGCAAGGCGATTCACTTTCATTTACAGCAGTCTGTTTGATAAGGCTGGTATAACCATGAGTGCCGTTGCAAACAAACAAGTATCCTTGTATTTCAGAAACATCAAGCAATCCATTGCTGTTGTTGTCCAAACCATAATCAAGTCTCCATCCGCCATTGGAGCAATTAGTTCCTGCCGGCTCGACTGAAGAATTAATCAAGCTGTTGCTGCCGTTCAAGCCATTAACACCATTGGTGCCATTGACACCTGCAATACCTTGAGGGCCTTGAGCGCCTGTGGAACCATTGCAGACAATATAATTCCCGTAAATTTCTGAAGGATCTAAAGTGTCATTATTATCAAGATCCAAACCAAAAGTAACATTCACACCGCCTGTCGGGCAATCAGGAGCACCAATATAAGCGAAATCAGATAAAGTATCAGAACCATTAACACCATTAGTGCCATTGACTCCTGCAATTCCTTGCGAACCATTACATAAATAATAGTATCCTGTAATTTCTGCAGCATCCAAAGTTCCATTATTATCAGAATCCAAACCATAAGTTATATTGTAACCGCCATTCGGGCAGATTGCCCCAGGAGCAAGAGCTATATTATTGGCCAGCGTATTAGTGCCATTAATTCCATTGCATATGTGTGAAGTGTAATTAATCTCACCAGAATCCAAGATGCCATTATCATTAACATCCAATCCAGACTGCACCAATACTCCGCCAGCAGGGCAAGTAACATTTCCTACAGACAGATTAATGAGCTTGACCAAACTGATAGTTCCATTCACGCCATTACATACATACTCTGTCCTTGTAATCTCACTGCTGTTCAAATCATTGTCCCTTCCATAATCAATTCCGAAGTTCAGCAGATATCCTCCGGCAGGGCAACCAACACCTGCATCCTCGACGGTAACTAGCGCATTGAATCCAGATTCGCCCTGCGGTCCTGCAGGACCTCTAGTTCCGTTGCAAACAAAGACTGTGATATTAATCTCTGACGGATCCAAAACATTGTTAACATTAGAATCCAAACCAAACTCCAACCTGAAACCACCAGCAGTGCAGTTCGTGCCGTTAAGCTCTACAGTAACA
>CAIVOO010000045.1 GCA_903907555.1 uncultured archaeon
GTGTATAAGGATGGAGACCTTCTCACCAAAGGAACAATGTCTGGAAACAGCTATTCAGATGTGTTTGATGATACTAACACTGATGATGGCAAGACCTACACATACAAGCTGCTCATCCAGAGCGAAAGCCTGCTGACAAATTCTCAATTAATAAATGTTACAGCAGATTCCAAGCCGCCTAAAATAACTTCTGCAAAGAATGTAACTTCATCGAATAATACTTTGATTGTTGAAACTGATGAAGATTCGGATTGCATAGCAGGGCTTTCAGAAACCAATTTGAAGGCAATGACTGGAAAAACCAAATCTCATTCAATAGAATTGGGTTTTGTTAATGGATTGAATTATGTTCTAGTTAGCTGCAAGGACAGCTCTGGAAACAAGATGATTAATCCGACAATAATTAATTATGTATTTGATTCAGAGCCTCCGGGCAAGATAAGAGGCTTGGAAGTAAAGCCTGAAAACGGCGCGCTCCTGTTGACTTGGGAGAAAGCATATGATGCAAATGGCATAAAAGAATACCTTATTTACAAAGGCGTTGATCAGGATAATTTAGAAGTTGTTGGAAAGAGCACAGTAACAAAGTATACAGACAGCAAGAGTCTAGTCAAAGGCACCAAATATTATTATGCTGTCAAAGCAGTTGATAATCCTGGAAACGATGGCTACATATCTGACATAGAAGTTGTGACTATGGAAGACAGTGTTGTCAACCTAGAGGCAACAGCAACAGCTTACGAGGGCAACAAAACAATCATTACAGGAACTGCAAAGCCAATTTCAATGATAACTGCAAAAATCGGAGACAAAAGCTATGATACAAAATCATTATCAGACGGCACGTTCGAGATAAGCACTGATTACAGCGACCTGCCAATATTCATTACAGCAACAGACACTGACAACAATACAAACTCAATAAATGTCACACCAACAGTGATTAAGAAGCCAGCACCAGTTGTAGTTAATAATACAAACTTAACAACTGCTCCGCCAGCAGCAACAAAGACCAAAACAACTTCTTATAATGCAATAATAATTGCAGTCATTGTGGTGGTTGTATTCCTGCTGCTCGGGTTCTATCTTGGAAGGAAAACAAGCTCTGGAGACAGGTTTGAGCTTGACAATTATCTAAGAGCCAAGAGAAAGAAAGAGAAATTCGAATAAATTTTTTATTTTAGGCTTCCTATTTTGCCTTCTATCTGCTTTAATTCATCTTCAAGCTTATCAAGTTCAGAGGAAGTTTTTTGTGTTGTCCTGACTGAAGAAGCTGTTGGCTTTGCCCTGATTTTGGATTGGGGAAGCTCCTTTCTGAGCCTGCCGACAAGCTCGTTGATTTCAGAAATATTCTTCCTTAGTTTTTCGAAATGATCTTCCCTCTTGATTCTGCTAATCCTGAATTTTTCATATCTCTGCAGGGAAACCACTACATCCTTAGAAGCGCCCAGCAGGGTTCTTCTTATGTCTTCAGGGTTCCTAACATTGACAAAAAAATCATCAGCCATTTTATACCTTGAACAGTGATTCGTCTATGCCCTCGACTTTTCTTTCCAGCTCGTCGAGCTCGGCAGTCCATCGCTCCAGTTCTGCATCTTCCTCATTCTTCAGGTCGTTGATTCTTGCGACAAGCGCTTTTCCTTCCTTTATCTTGTTCTTAAGCAATGCAAGTATGTCAACTACATCCCTGTACTCATCAATTTTGATAAATATTGGTGCTTCCATATTATCCCCCTTCAAACAATATTTTGTCAATATACAATAATTTTCTCTGGCAGTCCTCCAAAGTCTGGCGCCATTTTTCAAAAGCAGAATCCTTGGTTACCCTGATGCTGTTCAGCTTTGCAGGAGTTCCTAGGAATGTTTCCATGTGCGCTTTTGCTGTGTTAAGCTCTTCAACAACATATTTGTAATTGTCAATTGATATGAAAAGTGATGAAAGCGGCATTTTCTTCGGAATTTTTGGAATAAATGCAGGCTCTAGTTCTGGAAGCTCTGAAGGAATCTCTTCAGAAACAGGCTCTGGAATGGAGAATTTGAATTCAGGAGCCTTTTCAGTAGTTTGCGGAAGATTTGTTTCAATCTCTTCAATCTCTGGTATGTTTTCTATGTCCAAAGAAGGAAACTCTAGATTCGGCTCTTCTTCAGGGGCTGGAATTGGAGCTGCAGGAACTTCAGAAACAGGCGGAGCTGGAACTGCTGCTGCCATTTCAGATAGCTTAAGCGGCCTAGGCGGCTCTGGCATGTTCGGATAAGGATTTGACTGTGGCCCTTTTTTAAAATATCCTAAAAAGCTCATTTATAACCCCCGTATAGAAAATATTAAACACTATATTAAAACTTTATTGAGTATTCGATGAGAGTGAAAAAGCTGTTGTCCTTCGATAGACAGCTCGAATTAAAATACTCAAATTTCCATAATCCTAAATGCACAACGCGTGTAAACCAACTTTCAGTTGGGAAAAAGGGAAAACTCCCCTTACTCAAACTTGGCTGCGCGAATTTAGGCAGCTAATATGAGTAAACCCCCACTGGCCACTGGACTCGGCTTGAAACGGACTATTTAAACCAGATGAAGCTATCTTCTTCTAGTCAAAGCCGAGCTTTGGCCTCCCCAACGAAAGTTGGTTGAAATAACACGCGAAAAGCAAGGAGGAAAAATGAAACAAACAGCTATACAAGAGGAAAAGGTAGTATTAGGAGAGGGAAGAAATGCTCCTGAGAAGAAATTCAGGGCAGGAGCATTGTGCGCAACTGTATGGAAAAATGTTGCACAGAATGAGAGAGGCACTGTAGAATACAGGACGGTTTCTTTTGAAAGAAGCTACAAGGACAGGAATGGCGCCTGGAAAAGCACAAACTCGTTAAGAATCAATGATTTGCCAAAGGCAAACCTTGTTTTGCAGAAAGCTTACGAATATCTTGCTCTTAAAGGGCAGGATACAGAAGCAGTAGAGGAAGAAGAAGTCGTGATGTGAAGGGAATATAGTATAAATATAAAAAGGTGAGAAGATGGGAAGAAGAAGTGAAGTTGTAATGGAAGAAATAAGTCAA
>CAIVOO010000046.1 GCA_903907555.1 uncultured archaeon
AGTTGAGCGACAGGATGAACGGACTAAGGTTTTTTCTAGCTATATCTTGTAAAGAAAATGCTTTTATAGTCAGATTTGGAGTGAGAGACAACCCTCTGAATAAATCAATTGAGAAAATTGTAAAATCCAGCATCAAGATGCTAGGTAAAACATATTTTATTTCCTATGACAATCCTGGAATAATATAATAAAAAAATAATATTAGAATAAGTTCACTTGCAGCAAGAGCAGCAGGCACCACACTTCTTTGCTTTGGCTGTTTTTTTCTTTGATTTTCCCGGCATGTTTTCACCTCTTTTTTATGCTTTTGACGTTAAATATGAAAACATATTTAATAGTTATGAATTTTATTTCAGATTATGCTACCGTTCGAAGGCATAAAGAGAACTGTTCTTGTAAAGGCAGAAGCCGAGACTGACTTGAGGTACGGCTGCCCTCCTGAGAAAAGGACTCTTAAGCAGCTTCTCGATTATGGCGTTGTAAATATCGACAAGCCGAAAGGGCCTACAACTCATCAGGCTGCTGATTATGTCAAGAAAATTCTTCAGCTGGACAAGGCAGGGCATTCAGGAAGCTTGGACCCTGCTGTCACAGGAGTTGTGATTGTAGCGCTTGGAAAGTCAACAAAGGTTGTTCATTATCTTCTGCATGCTGGAAAGCAGTATGTCTGTATTATGCATATTCATCAGGCTGTTGATGAGAAAAAAATTCGCGAAGTGATGAATGCTTTTGTAGGAAAGATAATGCAGATGCCTCCTGTTAAGAGCGCTGTGAAGAGGCAGTGGCGCGAGAAATCTGTTTACGAGATTGAAGTTCTTGAGATTGACAAGCAGGATGTTCTTTTCAGGGTTGACTGCGAGGCAGGAACTTACATCAGGAAGCTTGTTCACGACATCGGGCAGAAGCTTGGCTGCGGGGCGCATATGGCAGAGCTTCGAAGGACAAAAGTCGGAACATTCGATGAATCAACAAAGACAACATTGCAGGAATTGCAGGATGCTTTTGTTTTCTGGAAGGATGGCGATGAGTCGCATCTGAAAAAAATACTGATGCCTATGGAAAAATCTGTTGAGCATCTGCCTAAAATCTGGATTTTTGACACAACTGTTGATTCTATCTGCCATGGAGCGACGCTTAATGTTCCTGGAATTTCAAAGATTGACAGCCCTGCGAATGTCGGCGAGCCTGTTGCAATAATGACTTTGAAGAATGAGTTAGTTGCTGTTGGCAGCCTGCAGATGTCTCCTGAGAATGTTATGGCTAATCAAAAAGGGCTTGTCGTCAAGATTGAGCGTGTTTTCATGGACCCTGGCACCTATCCGAAATACGCAAAAGAAACTACTAAACAGTAGTTAAAAAATCGAAACATTTATATATTGGGAATCATTCTTTTTGAACTATGCCAGACGTAAGAGATGATATAGAGAACGGATTGACTGAAGTCTCAGATCATATTGAAAATGCGTCATTTGGAAGAAAGCTCGCGTATGTTGGAGCTGCTGTTGCAGGATTCGTTGCTCTTTTAGTCGGAGTTAACAGCTGCGAAATGATTTCTGCTTATCAAGCAAAGGCAAACAGGGAGCAAGCTAGCAACTTTAAAGAAGCTGAAGATGTCAGGAAATACAGGATAAATTCAATTAAAGACATATTCGGTGGTTATTCAAGCCAGCAGATTGGAAATGAAGAAAATGAAAATTGCAGGGTTACAAACGCTCTCGGGCAGTGCTGTGATTATGTTGACAAGAATTGGCAGTGCATCATAGGACATAAAGCTGCACGTTCTGCAAAATCAAAAGACATATCAAAAATTGTTTCTGAAGCAGTATCAAAATCCGCTAAACAGCCTGGTTCAACAGTAAATGTCACAGTCGAACAGAATTATCATAATAATTCACCATATTCGCAAGAGTTTACGCTTGCTTTGATGAGAGAAATAGACTATCGATGCAGCTTTGTATACGGAAAATCCAGGCAGTTAGAAATTCCTAATCCTTTCGTGGCATCGCTGAAGAAGCCTGCTGCAAAAGAAAAATCAGAAGAACAGCCAAAGCTTGAAGTAAAGCAGGAAGCAAAGGATGCAAAAGCTGATGCAGCCAAGCCGCAAGAAAAACCAGCTGCTGCCGACGTGAAAACAGAAGCACCGCAGCCAGCTCCTGAAGAAGTGAAGCAGGAAGAACCGCCAGCAGCTCAGCCAGAGCCTAAGGCAGAGAAGCAGCAGCCTGCAAAGGCAGCTCCAAAGAATAATGCAAAAGGCGGAAGAAGAAGATAAGTCTAATCGCAATTATTATATATTCTTGATTCGTTTTAAGTTGTAAGAGGTGCTTGATGATATTCTTGGGAGCAGACCACGCAGGGTACAAAACAAAAGAGGAAGTTAAAAAATTTCTTAAGAAAGCAAAAATCCCGCACATGGATTTGGGAACTTACAGCGAAGAGCCTGTCGACTATCCGATTTATGCCAAAAGGGTTGTAAATGCAGTGCTGAAAACAAAAGGCAAAGGCATTCTTGTATGCGGAACAGGGCAGGGCATGTGCACAACAGCCAATAGAAATCACGGAATAAGAGCTTCATTGCTTTACGACGACTATTCTGCAAAAATGTCAAGGATGCACGGAGATTCCAATATCGCTTGCCTGCGCGGAAGAAAGTTTCCTGCAAAAAAATCAGTCCAGCTTGTAAAAATATGGCTTAATACCAGATTTACAGGAGACAAAAGGCATAAGAGAAGGATAAAAGAACTCGAATGGTAAAAGTAATTCCTGCGATTCTTGCAACGAATGAGAAAGAGCTTAATTTCAAGCTGAATAGGCTTAAAGATTACAAAAAACTAATTCAGATTGATGTCTGCGATGGAAAGTTTGTCAGGAACAAGACAGTTTCCTTGAATTATTTGAATAAAATCAAGAACGATTTGGAGTTGCATTTGATGGTGAAGAATCCGTCGGCAATGAAGACATTCCCGAAGAAGACAAAGTCAATAATATTCCATATCGAAGCAGAGAAGAATCCTGAACAGCTGATAAAAAGATTAAAATCAAAATATTCTGTCGGGATTGCATTGAATCCAGAGACTTCTATAAATAAAATCAAAAAATATCTTTCAATTGTTGATAAAATTCTTGTAATGACAGTCCATTCAGGCTTTGGAGGACAGAAATTTCTCACATCACAGCTGAAAAAAATCAAACAGCTGAGGAAACTTACTAGAAAGCCAATCGAAGTCGACGGTGGCATCAATGACAAGACAGCAAAGCTTGCAAAGAAAGCAGGAGCGACAGAAATGGCTGTCGGAAATTATATCTTAATGAGTGAGAATCCTAAAAAAACGATTGAGCACTTGCACTTTCTGTAAGATATGCAGACATAAATATCTAATTTTTCTTCTGAGCAATAATCCAATAATGTTTTTCATTACCATCTTCTATAACTCTATCAAGGAG
>CAIVOO010000047.1 GCA_903907555.1 uncultured archaeon
CCCTGCGGCAGCAGTTGAGCTTGGCAATTATGCCAAATCGCTCGGAATCGAAACAATGATTCCGAAAATTGGAGAAAAAATTACAATCTGAGGTGAGAAAATGAGAAAATTCAAGGAGGCTATATCATCATGGTCTCTTGAAGAGCTTAGGGCGCTCGAGGAAGACATAAAGAATGGAGGAAAGGAATCCAGGAAAGCTCTGTGGGAGAAGATACAGGACTCTGAAAACAACGGGAAGTTCTGCGCGATATGCTTCAAGGAACTTGAGTACAATGACAGAAGCTTTACCCTGTTTTTCGGACCGAGCGATTTCAAGAAAAAAGCTTCATTCTGCGCAATCGACTGCCTGGAGTATTTCATGAACCATCTGAAAGAGCTTGACAACGAGCGCAAGATAAAAAATTGAGGTGAAAATGGCCAGAAAGAAAAAGAAAGAAAAGATCGCAGACCCTTCGCAGCAGAACCTTACAAAGTTCCTTAAGTGGAGCACTTACATGAATTTTGTCAAGGAGCTTGCCCAGCAGAAAATGCAGGAGCAGACAACGCACAAGGAGATGCCTGAAAAAGAGAGGTTAAGGCTGAAAAAGTGATTTAAGTGGCAACACATTATAACATCAGCCCTGAAGAAAGCTTGAGAGATTTAGGTAGCTCCACGAGCGGGCTTTCGCAGGAAGAAGCGCAGAAAAGGCTTCAGCAGTATGGGAAGAATGAAATAATAAAAGAGAAGGGAATCAATGTCTGGAAATTGTTTTTCAGCCAGTTCGAGAATTTCTTGATAATCCTGCTTATAGTTGCAATTGTGATAGCAGCATTTCTTGGAGAAATTTTGGAAGCGTCTGCTATGGGTGTCATTGTCCTAATAAATGTAATACTTGGTTTTATTCAGGAGTACAGGGCTGAAAAAGCGATTGATGCCCTGAAAAAGATATCAGCACCGACAGCAAGAGTTGTGCGCAATGGAAAAGAAATAAAAATAGCTGCCAGCGAAATCGTGCCAGGCGATATAATATTGCTTGAAGCAGGAGACATAGTGCCTGCAGATGCAAGAATAATAGAACAGTCCAATTTGAAGATTGATGAAGCCTCGCTGACAGGAGAATCTGTTCCTTCAGAAAAATTTGTGGAAGCGATAAAAGGCGCTGCTTCTGTTGCAGATCAGGAGAACATGATTTTTTCTGGAACTGTCGTCTCATACGGGAATGGCAAGGCAGTCGTCACAACCACTGGAATGAAGACAGAGCTTGGAAAGATTGCCCATTTAATATCAGTAACTGCTGAAACAAAAACACCTCTTCAGGTAAAATTCGAAAAGATGGCAAAGCAGATAGGCGCTGCAGTGCTTATTTTGTGCATGATAGTGTTTTTGGCTGGAATTTTCAAGGAGCAGCAGTCATTATCGACAATGTTTTTCTTTGCATTAAGCCTTGCAGTGGCAGCAGTGCCAAGCGCCCTGCCTGCAATAGTAACAATAAGCCTTGCTCTGGGTGTCAAGGACCTTGCAAGACAGAACATGATTATAAAAAAATTGCATGCTGCAGAAAGCCTTGGCTCTGTGACAGTAATCTGTTCTGACAAGACTGGAACTCTCACAAAGAATGAGATGACTGTGACTAAAATTTATGCCAATGAAAAAATAATTGACGTGACAGGAACTGGATATGAAACAACAGGAAATTTCGTTTTTAATAAAAAAACAATAAATCCGAAAGAGATTTCATTGCTGTTAAGGGCTGGATACCTGTGCAATAATGCAAAGCTTGTACAAAAAGATGGAAAAAACAGCATAATGGGCGATCCGACAGAGGGCGCTTTGATTGTTCTCGGGAAAAAATCAGGAATTGATTCTCTTGACAACTTTTCATTTGTCAAAGAGCTTCCGTTTGATTCTGAAAGGAAGATAATGTCAGTCGTATACAGAAACAAAGCATCCAGAAAGAATGAAGCTTATGTTAAAGGCGCGCCGGAGATGCTTCTGGACAGATGCACGCACATACTGATTAACGGCAAAGTCAGCAGATTAACTCCTTCCGACAAGAAAGATTTGTTAAAGCAGAACGAGGCATTTGCAAGGGATGCGATAAGAGTGCTTGGCGTAGCTTACAAAGAAGTTCGCCAAGATGATGATCACAAGATAAAATCCATAGAAAAAGATTTGATATTCCTTGGATTGACTGGAATGATTGATCCGCCGCACGACGAGGTAAAACAGGCAATTGCAGAGTGCAAGACTGCAGGCATCCGCGTGATGATGATTACAGGGGACCATGCAATAACCGCGAAGGCTGTTGCAAAGCAGATAGGATTGCTTGAAGAGGGAGATGTAGTGCTTACAGGAGATGACGTCGAAAAAATGTCTGATGCTGATTTGGAGTACCAGATAAGAACTGTGAGGATAATCGCCCGCGCACTTCCAATACAAAAATCAAGGATTGTTGATGCCCTGAAAAAGAATGGACATATTGTTGCGATGACTGGCGACGGGGTGAATGACGCACCTGCGCTAAAGAAAGCAGACATAGGGATATCAATGGGCATAACAGGAACAGATGTCGCAAAGCAGGTTTCAAAGGCAACTCTTGTTGATGACAATTTCGCGACAATAGTTAATGCCATCAAAGAGGGAAGGAATATTTATGACAAGATACTAAAATCAGCAAGATATCTGCTGTCGTGCAATACAGGCGAGATACTTTCTGTTTTCATTGCTGTATTGCTGAATTTCCCGCTCATACTGCTGCCTCTGCAGATACTGCTGATGAATCTTCTTACAGACAGCGCCCCTGCTTTAGGGCTTGGAATGGAGCCTTCTGAAGAAGATGTAATGAGAAGAAAGCCGAGAGACCCGAGAGAAAATCCTCTTGGCGGGCAGACGCTCAGGCTAATAATCATATTCGGGGTATTGATGGGGCTTGGAACTGTTTATATTTTCAATCTTTACGAGAAAACAAACTTGCCGCTTGCCCAGACAGCAGCATTCACAACTCTTGTGTTGTTTGAAATGTTTGCGGTTGTTGGAAGCAGGTCTTTGTATCCGCTTAAAAAACTGAATCCGTTCACGAACAGGTGGCTGTGGAGGGGAATACTGCTTTCAGTCGCTATACAAATAGCAGTAGTTTACTGGGCTCCATTGCAGGCAGTTTTTGGAACAGTTGCATTGGGCTATTCAGAATGGATAAAAATACTGATTGTTTCAAGCCTGGGATTTGTAATAATGGAATCAAGCAAATTTTTCTTCAATAAGCAGGAGAAAACAGGGGTGAGTCAATGGACATCGGCTCACTGATGACGCAGTATCCAATCATTTCAAGCCTTTTTGTGCTGGCTGCAAGCCTTGCTATCCTAATTAAATCAGCAGACCTGGCAGTTGTTGGGATTTCAAAATATGCCCACAAATTTGGGATATCAGATTTTGTAATAGGATTTATAGTTCTGGCTATCGGAACCTCTCTTCCAGAATTTGTTTCTTCTGTGATGGGGGGATTAGCACAGCAGGGCGGAATAGTTTTCGGAACAATGCTTGGTTCAGGAGTCCTTTCAATAACTGCAGTATTGGGAATACTTGCAATATACAGCGGAAGGATGACTGTTGAGGACAAGATGCTTGGAAAGTCAAAAAATTATCTTATGCTGCTGCCGATATTGCCGCTTATTTTAGTAATTGATGGAACACTTTCACGAATTGATGGCTTTATTTTAATAGCAGTTTATTTGGCTTATCTCGCGTGGCTGTGGTATACACAAGGCACGCTTGGACAGCTGAAGAAAGATGTTAAGTTTGAGAAATTCTGGGAGGATGCAGTGATTTTTGTCGGAGCGCTTGCAGCCTTGCTCCTGAGCGCACGCTGGCTTGTATTCTCATCAATCAACCTGGCGCAATCAATGCATGTCTCGCCGTTTTTCATAGCAATGACAGTAATAGCGATAGGCGCATCACTGCCTGACTTGACTGTTGAGCTTAAATCCATAAGGTCTGGACACGCAAGGATAGGATTTGGCAATTTGCTTGGAGGAATAATAACAACCATGCTGTTAATGCTTGGGATGGTTGCTGTGTTAATGCCTATTCAAATTGCAGTAAGCACTATTTATGTAACAGGAATATTCTTTGTAGTCTCTTATGTGTTTGTTTTGTGGTTTACAAGAGATGGAACGATAACGAGGAAAGAGGGGTTTGTTCTTCTTGGATTATATCTGCTGCTTATTGCATTGCAGCTGTTGAAAGAATTTGGACTTATTTAATCCGCCCTTCCGTCGTAAACCCACCAGTAGTCGCCTTTTCGCTTGCAGATTTTTGCTGCAGTCATTAAATTCTTTGCAAGCAATCTTGCCTCATCTTCGTAGCATGCAACCCTGACTTTATTTTTGTCCTTGTATGTTCCTTCGCAGACAGTGTTGATTGCATACATGTTGCTGAACGGCGGGAAAAGCATTCCATAATGAGTTAATGTCATGTATAATTGTGATATTGCCATTGAAGCGCCTTCCTCGTGCCCTGTTGTGATTATGCCTGCTATTTTTCCTGTAAATCTCTTCAAAAATCCTGAACCGAATTTTTCGCCAGCGGTTTCTTCTATGAACTGAGTATGCTTAACATTTGTTTCCTTGTCTTTTATATTGTTCTCATCAGCTGGAGCAAGGCTTCCGTCCATGCTGATAAGCCTGTCGATAAATAAAGCCATCAATGATGATATTTTGAAATTGTTCACAGGAGTTGCGAAAACAATGACGTCTGCCCACATTACAATATCATAAATCTTTTTTGTCATGTCATCAGCTTCCTTTCCTGCGTAGCACGTGCACTTGTAATGGCACTGCGTGTTTGTAGTAGAATAGCAGGCCTTGCAAGGCTCGATAGTGTAATCCCTAAGCGCAATCTTTTTTGTTTCTGCGCCTGATTTTTTTGCCTCATCAAGGCATTTGTCAAGAAGCCATTCTGAATTTGAGCTTTCTGCAGCGTAATCATTAACGCTTCTCATGCTTGCGCTTACTCCCAAAACGCGTATTTTTTTCTCAAAAAATCTTTTCTTTATGGCTGCAGCTTCCTTTTCTGCCTCTGCCTTTCTCTTTTTGAAAAGCTCTATGAGCTTTTTGTCTGACAGATTCATATGAATCCTTCGAGAAACTGTTTTTTTGTTATCTCAACTGCTTTGCTGCTCGGTGCGCCGCAAGTCGGACAGGGATTTGCAGGATTTGCTCCATAATGCTTGTCTCCGCAGACAGTGCATCTCCAGAATGTTTTTGGTTTCATGTTAACCTCCTAAATGACTATGCCGAAAAAAGTCATCAGAATTGCTAAAGTGATGTGAATCAGAGCAAGCACTGCTGTGATTCCGACAAATGTTTTATGGTTGTAAAGCACAGGCTTTCCAGAATCTGCAGAATGACCATAATACATCGTAATTGCTAAAGAAATTAACGTCAAAATCCCAAACCATAAAGCCAACGGATAAACTAACAGCATATAACACCTCTTTTATTTTGGGTTGATTATTATTGTTATAAATCTTACGTTTATGCAAACTATAAAACATAAACATTTATAAACAAACATCACATTTTCTCATGACATGAGCAAGAAGGAAGAAGAGTTATCAGCGCAGGAGAAGATGGAGTCAGAGATCAGGAGAATCAAGATTCCAAGAGCTCCGCAGTGCTTCGGGCTTCTGACAAGGATGCTTGGCGGAAGCAGGATGGAAGTCAAGTGCTTTGACGGTAAGACAAGAATCTGCAGGATTCCTGGAAGGCTCAAGAGGAAGTTATGGGTTCGCGAGGGCGACATTGTGATAGCAGAGCCGTGGGAATATTCAGGCGATGATAAAGGAGATATCATATTCAAGTATACTAAGACGCAGATAAACTATCTGCAAAATAAGGGGTTTCTAAAAAAGTTGGATGAGCTTGAAGAATTTTAAGCCATGCCGAAAGCCAAAAAAGAAAAACCAAAATATCCAGATTGGTTTCAGAAAAAAATAGATGAAAGAGTAGCTTTAAGTAGAAAGAACTTCATGATTAAAGCATCTTCCCTATGTATTGGAGGTCTTGTTTTGATTGCAGGAGCGGTATATTATGCTCATAATGGAATAACAGCATTCATCGGAACTCCTGATGCTCAAAATATAGCGCTGGATGCTGGAAAACAAACAAAAGATTCTGGAATTCAAAATTATGATGCAGGCA
>CAIVOO010000048.1 GCA_903907555.1 uncultured archaeon
ATATTTAAACCTTTCTAAAATATTTATACTTTTATACTGATATATATAGTTTAATAAAAATGTTTATATACCCACAATTCCTACCTCCTTATCGAGAAGAAGCTACTAAGTGGTAGTAACTTGCAGTGAAAAAGCCGGGAAACAATCAACCAAACATGGTGTATAAAGATGATTAAAAGCTCCGTTTTGTCAAAAAAATGGAACATAATATTTTATCATCTGCATCGGCTATAATCACTTGTAAAATATGAAGATGCTGAAAAAAAGCAGCAAAAAGGTGCTGTTGTAGAATGTTCTACAACAATGCAATAAATACTTTGCATATTATTTTTTAGTACGGGGATGGTGGGCTGAAAAAAATCGGAGGAAAAGAATATGGAAGCAGCAAATGTGAAAACGGGCGGAGCGCCTGCAGTGGTTGCTGACCTTGCGAAGGTTGTGAAGATTAAGCCTGCAACATCCAAGGACAAGGCAATCAAGGTGATCTTGCCGAAGGAAATGTACAATGCGCCTGTGGCAGATGTGATAAAGTATGTCATGGCTAACCCAGCGCAGAGGGCGGACGAGAGAATCGCCGAGAGAGTTTCTGAAGAGATGAAGAAGGAGTACGGAGTGACTGTAAATGCACAGCCAGTAAAGGGCGCAGAGGCAATAGGCGCATACTTCGTCAAGAAAACAACTCCTGGCGGAATCGAGTACGAGGAAGCAGAGATAATCATTGCAGCCGAGCAAAAGGGCGGATTTGGCGGATTAGAGAACCTAATCTAAAATGAAAACCTTTCTTGCCAAGATGTCGGAAAGAGCACCGATACTGATAGCAAATGGATTGCTATACCAGCTGTCGGACACAGAATCAGATAATTTCATACAGATAGGAAGCAAGAGATTCTCTCTTGTCAAATCTGCAGAAATCGCTGACCTGGAAAAACTCGACAGGGAATTCAATGAACAGGACATTTCAGACTACAAGAAAAAATTTGTAGAAGGAATCCTGAAAAAAGAAGTCCAGACGCTTGAAGAGATGAAAACTCAGATGGATGGAAACAAGATTCTGAGCTTCATACTGAACGAGATGTTTCCGATGTACATAGATGGCTCTGAAAAGGACATGGATGCAATGCTTTCAGGAAAGAAAGTGGAATCCAAGGAGAAAGGAATTCTGGACGCTGCCTTGCAGGAAGAGTACAAGGTAACTGAAAATGACATTCAGAGGCTGAAGAAAGAGCTTGCAGGAAAACAGGCCAAGCCTATGATAAAAGAGACCAAAGCAGAGCCGAAAGATGAAGACGAGCTTGAATCAATGCTGAAAGTGCATTACAAGATTGAAGCTCAGACTCAGAAAATAGAAGTCAAGCCAGGAAAAAAGAATGTCTTGGCTGATGTGCTGGAGACAAAAATAGTTGTGCTTTTTGGAGGGGCTGCATACAAGGCAAAGGCCCGCAATGATGCAGATGAAATCCAGGCAGTGCTTAACGGAGAGGCAATAGGGCTTGAAGAGTTTGCTTCAGCTGAATCTGTTGAAGAAGCTTATGTCAGGGCGATGCAGAACTTGCTGAATGCTGAAGCTGTGGACGACTACAGCGCACAGCTTGTGGAAATCCAGAAAATCAGGGCTAAGAACGACCAGATAAAGAAATTCGCTGAAAAGGAAAGCTTTGAGATGGGCGACATAGGGTTCACGAAAATTGACGGCAGATATCATGTTTACTTGAAAGTCCCGAAATTCGCAATGCAAAATCCTGTTTACAAGGACCAGTATCATCCGTTCCCAGCCTGCAGGGTTGCTGTAAGATTAGTGATGGATTCAGGAAGAGTAAGCGTAAGTAAGATTTGCGTGATTGAAGATATAAGCCATCCATTCTTGCCAGGAGGCAGGGGCGATGGAAAATGCAGAGAAATTTGCATGGGCAGTTACCATTTTGGAGATTTAACAACACTGAAAGGCATTACTGACGCGCTTTCAGCAGCAGTGAATGTCATAACAAACGGCTACAGCAAGAATGTTGGGCCTCATCACAAGATAGATGATTTCCATTATGTGAGCAGGAAAGAAGCAGAAAAAGATGGATATCAAATTACAAATTTACACTAGGTGAAAAAAATGAACACAGAAGAACAGGATTTGGAAGCGATGCTGACAGGGCAGAAGCCGCAGCATCAGGAAATAGCAGAGGCAGATGTAGTTCCTAAAGTCATAAAGATGACTCCAAAGGCGATGGAAAAGGCAAGATTGCTTGGCCCAGAAGCCGCAAGGATTGGAGGAGGAGCTTACGAATGGTATGGATTGCTTTTGGCAAATTCCGACGACCCAGAATTCATAGTAAGGGATGTGATTCTTGCTCCAGACCAGACAGTTTCAGGAGCTCATGTCCAGGTTGACGGAGTCAAAGTGGCAAAAGCCATGCAGGAAATTAAGGAGCTGAACACGAAAAGGGGAACAAACTACTGCGTAGTCGGATGGATTCACAATCACGCAAATTTCCACACATTCCATTCAGGAACAGATGTTGACAACTTCAAGACAGTCCTGAACTCAGTATCTCTGAACACAGAGAGCGCTGTTTCAGCAGAATTGTCTTTGATAGAATCAAAGCCAGACCAGGCACTTTTGGAAGACAGGATAAAGATTACAGGAGACAGGATGCTGGACGGTTCAGTCGAGTATTCAATAAAAGATGAAGCTGCAGCACTGGCCTTGCTAGAGAAGTATGGAGTAAAGCCTGAAATGGTCGACGGAAAAGTTGCAATAAAAATGCTTAACGATTTGCTCGGCGTGACAAAAGTCGCAATCAAAGAGCCGAAGATAATCGGATTCGCATACAGCATTGTCGTAAACAATGCAGGAGACTTGCCATACAGCGAGATAGCTGTGCTTGAAGAGTTTCCAATAAGCAAGAAAAAAATCCACAAGACTCCTGAAGAAATTCCAGTGCAGATTGTCG
The DNA here is from genome assembly GCA_903907555.1 of uncultured archaeon. Taxonomy (GTDB): domain Archaea; phylum Nanobdellota; class Nanobdellia; order Woesearchaeales; family CAIVOO01; genus CAIVOO01. The sequence goes on from CAIVOO010000048.1 coordinate 2,943, forward strand.
AAGTGGCAGATGACATAACATTCACAAAAGAGGAAGTCGAGAAAGAAATCAAGGACAAGCTGAAATTCCCAAGCTACGGATTCATCAGCAAATTCCTTGGAAGGGGCAGGGGAGGAAAAACTGTCTATGGCAATGGAAGATTTTTAGGCTACTGGGACAGATATGGAGACTTTGATATCGATACAGCTGCAGAGCAGGCAGAAGGTGTGGAAGTTGTTACACCAGCTGGACAAACAGAGTTTCAACTTTCAGATGCAAGCAATGTGCACCAGCTGAAAACAATAGATGCTGTTGTGTCAAAACCAGATATGGAAAAGTTCACAGAGAGTCCGAAGAATCTCAAAAAGCTCGCAAGGGTTTTCGTGGAGAAGGCTTTGGATTACATTGATCAGTACAGATACAGCCACTGCCAGTACAGCGGATTCATGGACAAGCTGATGGGAGCTGTAGTCGGAGGAAAGAGCGTTGCAGAGGCATTCGAACAGCAGGACCAGCTTGGAAGGGATGTGACAGCAACACTGCCGCAGATACACAAGATAATCTACAGGGTGATTGCAAAATATATCCTGAAAGATTTGATTGGAGAAAAAAAGAATCAGGATGTGATGAACTTCATGCTTGAATTCGTTCAGGCAGATGTCGAAGGGCAGAACAAGA
>CAIVOO010000049.1 GCA_903907555.1 uncultured archaeon
AATACGAAAAGTTTTGGAAGGGAAAAAAGGCTTGCTTGCTCTTTCCTGCATAAAAATTACCTTAAAACTTATCGCGCGCAAGGCTTGATTTTCAAGACTGCCCAAAAGCCCAACTTTATTTATCCTTTCGACCTTGTGCTGCTGTCGGATGCAAAAAAGATAATAGTCCAGTATTATCGCATAAAGAAAAATCTTCACATGTATTACAATCACAAGCTGATTCCTGGCTTTGAAAAATTTGTCTTTAAGGACATAAAAAGCTTGTTAAAAAGATTCCCTTCATTAGACAAAGTATGGAAGGAAGTGAATAAGTTCAGGGTTGCTAACGGGCATAAGGCATTGTCAAGACAAAAGCATAAGCTGATTGAATACAATGAAGTGATTTTCCATAAGCCTGTCAAGATAGTTCCAGTTGCGATTTTTGGTTATAGGAAGATTGCAAAAGAAACAGCAAGAAAGCACAGTCTTCCTTATTTTGCTTCAGCAAAGAAATTCTATGAGTCATTAAAGAGATAAATAACACTTAAGTCTTTTTCCAGTTCTAATAGTGCTAGAGCTATTATCTGGCAAAAGCTTTATAAACCACCCATCTTGAATCTCTCTCATGATAAAAGACTTACAGGCAGGACAGGGAAAGATTGAAGTAATAGGCACAGTCATAGAGAAAGGCGAAACCAGGACTTTCAACAAGTTCGGAAAGGAAGGCAGGGTTGCAAACGCAAAACTGCAGGACGAATCAGGAATTGTCACACTCTCGCTTTGGAACGAGCAGATAGACCAAGTAAATGTTGGCGACAAGATAAAGATTACAAACGGCTATGTCGGCGAATGGCAGGGCGAGAAGCAGCTTTCAACAGGAAAATTTGGACAGCTGGAAATTGTTGAGAAAGGAACTGGCGCTCCTAAAACTTCAGAAAAGCCAGATGATTCCGAAGAAACTAATGAAGAGGAAGTTGAAGTAAATTATTAACATTCTTCGGGGTGGTAGCTACAGCCTGGGAGAGCACATGTGCCAAAAGCACAGCTCAGTCGGCTGAAGACCGAGTTGTCGAGGGTTCAAATGGCCTTAAAGGCCTGAAAGTCCCTCCCACCCCATTTTTATTTTAATCCTGTAGATGCTTTATCTCTCTTATGTGGATTAGAGAATCCAATATCATTCATCCATAATTTAAGATTGTTTACTCCGTTTAAAGGGACTTTATAAGTTGTTCTTTTTCCTAATTTCGATTTGTAACTCCAGATATTAGCAACTCGAAATCTGCGTTTTATTAAAATCTCTCTCAATTGTTCGGCCAGGATTTTACTCGATGTCGTAATTTCTATCGAAGGATAATGTGGAGATCCTGGTTTGTTACAAAAGAATATCGAGCCATCAGTATCTGTCAGACCTCTTATTGTATGTCTTGCAAGTTTCCAATCTTTGAGTATCACTTCAGGGATTTCTATTTTCTCACATTTATCTTTGCCATAGCAAGAAATAAAGTTTTTAGCTAGAAAAATGAATATTTCTTTGGAATCAAAGATTATTCTTAGACCTCGACCAACTTTCTTTATTTTTGTCTCTTTATTGAATAATCTAAATATGAGTTTTTGAACATATTCAAAGTATCCGTAATCATTTATAGGATGTCCCACAATTCCAATTGTAAACTTGTTTTTTCCATTATACAGATAGCCGTCACCCATTATGATGCCAACAAATTCTGCAAGTTCTGGCGATAGGCGTTTCGGAATGTGAACTTCTTTAGTTGTATTACTCATGAATGTTTATAGACTTTTATGTATTTATATACCTCACCTCAGCAAATGTCCAGTGCTTATGTTTAAGAAAATATTCTCTGATTCAGCGCACCATTCACGCTATTCTCATCCCATCCAACATTTAGCAATGATTGCCTTATCTGTTCCTGCGTTAGGCCTTGCGCCAACGACTGCTGCACATATCTTGCAAGCTCTGGATTTACTGGCTGTGGTGCAAATGCTTGCTGTGCTGGCTGAAACTTCTGTTGCGGCTGTGCTGCTGGCTTCTTTCTCAAGGTAAGAACTCCGACAAACCCACCCAACACTATCATTATTGCTGCTCCTGAAACCCACATCCACATATTACTTTTTACAGTTATTGATTGCACATAAGTCGCCTGCTCCACCTGCTTCTCTTTTGCAATTCCCTGCTGTCCTGCTGTGAGCACATAATCTGCGCAGCAGTCTATCCCCAATCTTTTCATTTCGTCTTTAGTGAAATAGAAGTACCCTAATCCGCAATAGTTCGCCTTGAACTCGTCCGAGCAGACAACTCCTAATGCTGAAGAGAAATAATTTGACTGCTCTGCAAAGAAGTTTATGTTCTTGTTAGTCAGGTATTCCTGAAGAGGGTCAGTTTTGAATTTCTTGAAGACATAGTAGGAAAGGAATTTCACAATTATGCTGTTTTGGTTGCAGCTCTGCACAATCGAAGCGGAATTTTTGGTTATTTCATAGCTGTAGATGTTGTCTGTGTCCATCTGTATCCTTATGCAGATTATTGCGTTGTCTCCTAGAAATTTCACAGCGTCTGTGGCTGCAAGCTCCTTGATGTCAGTAAGCACAACTTCAGGGGATTGTGCGGCTAATCCCGTGATTCCCCCATACTTAAGTATGGTAAGCCCTGACAAAACTGCTATGACAACCAATATTAGAATGAGGACTGCATTTTCAGTAGTTCCGTAGTTAGATTTTTTCGAAGGGAGTGCCATTCATCAGCTCAACTAATTTCTCTTTTAACTCAGATATCTTGATTCTTTTCTGCTTAGTCGTGTCCCTGTCCCTGATTGTCACATCCTTATTTTTTAGAGAATCAAAATCAACAGTTATGCAATATGGTGTTCCCATCTCATCCTGCCTCGCATATCTTCTTCCAATGCTGCCTGATTTATCGTACTGGCAGTTGAAGTGCTGTTTCAGCTCTTTAGTTATTTCCTGAGCCATCTCTGGCAGGCCTTCCTTGTTTATTAATGGGAATACAGCACATTTTATCGGGGCTAATTCAGGATTCAGATGCAGAACAATGTTTCCTCTTTCCTTGTCATCGTGGTATGCTTCGCATAATACTGCCAAGAATATTCTTTCCATTCCGAATGTCGGCTCGATGACTCTCGGAATCACTTTCTCTTTTGTTTCCTCGTCAAAATATGATAAGTCCTTGCCGCTCTCCTTCATATGCTGGTTAAGATCATACTGCCCCCTGTTCGCGTTTCCTCCAATTTCTTTAGAGCCGAAAGGATAGTTATAATCCAAATCGAATGTTGCGCTCGAGTAATGCGAGAGCTCCTGTTTTGTGTGCTCCCTTATTTTCAGATTTTTCATTTTCAATCCGATGCTTGTGAGCCATCTTGCCTGCTCTGCAAGCCAGTAAGCATGCCACTCATCAAGTTTCTTTGCTTTGAGCATGTCCTTTATGGCAATTTCATGCATATCACTCTTTCCCTCGTCTTGGGTTTCTGCAGAAAGTAGAGGAATTTTCAGGTTCAGCTGCTCTTTACTCATGATATCGCACTTTTCCATTTTCGGATGTATGAAGAACTCGAATTCTCCGATATTGAATTCCCTGCATCTAAATATGAAATCTCTGGGAGCTATCTCATTCCTGAAGCATCTTCCAATTTGTACAATTCCGAATGGAAGCTTGATTCTCCAGGTGTCTGTAACCATCTTGAAATTAAGGAACATTCCCTGAGCTGTCTCTCCTCTTAGATAGGCTTCAGTTTGGTCAGAACCAATCTTTGTCTTAAACATCTGTTCAACAATTTTTGCACGGTCCCAGTCGTATTCCCCGCCGCATGCGCATTTTATCTTTCCCAGCTCAGGCTTGTCCACTTTAGTAGATTTCTTGCATTTTTTGCAGGCAACGAGATAATCATTGACATTGAAATTAGCAACATGCCCTGAAGCAACCCACGTTCTTGGATGGGAGATTATGCTCGCGTCTATACAAACCATGTTGTCTCTTGTCTGCACAAAGAACTTCAAGAAGCTAGATTTGATGTTGCTGAACAATTCCACGCCTAACGGCCCGAAATCCCAGAATCCAGACATACCACCATATATTTCTGATGAAGGATAAACCAATCCCTTCTTCTTGCAGAAAGTTGCCATTTCTTCCATTGTTATTGCCATATCAAATAGTTAGAATGAGCCATTTATAAATATTACTTAACAGGTCGCAGGTTAAAGCTCAGCTCGTAAAAGCGAACTGTTAAGTTCAAAAATACGCGAGCAGCGGATTTTTGTTACTTACAGAGCCACTCTACTTCCTCATCACTCAGCTCTAATTCATCAGCCACTGCTTTTCCCTTATCTGTCTTGAAAAGAGGTTTTATGTAAGGCAGAATGTTCTTCAGCGCATCTTTTGTTGATGTGTGCATCTTCTCTGCGATTTTTTCAGCTATTGCTTTTCTTTTCATGTACTTCTGGTTTGCCATCCAGATTTTTAGTATGCGCGAAGTCTGCTTGTATTCTATCATCTGAGGATTCTTCTGTGTTTTAGAAACAGCAACTCCGCCTGACAAAAAATTGCTAACATAAAGCAGGAATCTCCAGTGCTGCCATCTTCTTATCCTTC
>CAIVOO010000050.1 GCA_903907555.1 uncultured archaeon
ACAGCCTTCAAGGCTTGATGCTAATGATTCAATAATCCGCAGGGGAAAAGAATTAGGGATAAAGTTTGCGATTAACACTGATGCGCATCACACTTCTCAGTTAAGATTTATGTTCTATGGCGTTGCGATGGCGAGAAGGGGATGGCTTGAGAACGGCGATGTCATCAACACGAGAAATGTTAATGAACTTCTGAGGTATTTCAAATGAGAAAATCATATTTGATAATTGCGGCAATCATCATTATTTCTTTTATAATTGGAATATATTATTATCCTAAAATGCCTGCTCAAATGGCAAGTCATTGGAACGCAGCAGGAGATGTTAACGGCTATATGCCTAAATTCTGGGGAATGTTTTTGATGCCAATAATTTCTGTTTTTGTTGTACTGCTCCTGATATTTTTGCCCAAACTAGATCCTATGAGAAAGAATGTTGAGAAGTTCAGAAAATATTTTGATAACTTCATCATCCTGCTTGCTGTTTTTCTGCTTTATTTATACATTCTTACGCTAATTTTTAATTTTGGAATAAGGCTTGATATCATAAGATTCCTTGCGCCTGCTTTTGCAGCGCTATTCTACTATTCCGGAGTTTTGATATCTCATGCGAAGCAGAACTGGTTCATTGGGATAAGAACTCCTTGGACGCTATCAAGTTCAAAGAATTGGGAGAAGACGCACAAAATCGGAGCCAAACTTTTCAAAATTTCTGGATTGCTTTGCCTGTTCGGCATTATTTTCAAGGATTACGCAATATTTTTCATACTTGTTCCAGTACTGCTTTCTGCAGTCTACCTGTTTGTTTATTCTTATGTCGAGTTTAGGAAAGAGAAAAAATGAGATTGTGGAGCATACATCCAAAACATCTGGATGTTAAGGGATTAGTTGCACTTTGGCGCGAAGCTTTGTTAGCAAAGAAAGTTCTTGAAGGAAAAACAAAGTCCTATCTTCATCATCCTCAACTTAATCGTTTCAAGAAACATAAAAAACCAGTGCACGCAATCAATTCTTACTTAATCTGCATTTATGATGAAGCCAAAAGAAGGGGATATTGCTTTGACGAGAGTAGAATTGGTAAGAACTTTTCTAAAGAGAAGATAAGAATTAGTTCAGGACAGCTTGCTTACGAGCTGAAGCATATAAGAAATAAGACAAAAATTCGTGATTTGAAAAAATTCAAAGAGCTTTCAAAGATTAAGTCGCCAGACATACATCCATTCTTCCTGAAAGTGCCTGGAAAAGTAGAGGATTGGGAGAAGGTTAAAAGGTAGTTTCACTTCTTTCAAATACTAACTAATCTTTATAAACATAATTTGACAATTTTCTCATTAAATCTATTATAATCAAAAAGAGGTGTCTTATGGCGGATAATTGGAAGGAAACAGCGTTCATTCTTTGGTTTGATCAGCAGGGCATAGAAGATGTTCCTTATACTGGAGGAAAGAATGCTTCGTTAGGTGAGATGTACAAGAATCTCACAGCAAAAGGAGTCAAAGTTCCAAACGGATATGCAATAACGGCCTACGCTTACAGGTATCTTCTTGAAAAAGCAGGAATAAAAGAAAAAATCAGGGATATACTGAAAGACCTGAACACAAGCGACATGCAGAATCTTTCAGACAGAGGGCACAAAGTAAGAGTTACAATCAGGGAAGCTGAATTCCCTCAAGAATTGAAGAACGCAATTATCGAAGCATACGGACATCTATGCCTGCAATACGGTCCAGACACAGATGTTGCAGTAAGAAGCTCGGCAACTGCAGAAGACCTGCCAGACGCAAGCTTCGCAGGACAGCAGGAAACATATCTCAATATCCGCGGACCAGAAATGCTTATCGATGCATGCAAAAAATGCTTCGCATCACTTTTTACAAACAGGGCAATTTCTTACAGGGTAGACAAGGGATTCGACCATTTCAAAATAGCTTTGTCAATAGGCGTGCAGAAAATGGTGCGCTCAGACATGGCAGCATCAGGAGTAATGTTCTCAATTGATACAGAATCAGGATTCCCGAATGTAGTGATGATTAACGCAGCCTACGGGCTTGGAGAGAATGTAGTCCAGGGAGCGGTAAATCCCGACGAGTATTATGTATTCAAGCCGACACTGCGCGAAGGATACAGGCCGATAATATCAAAGAAAATCGGAACAAAAGAAATGCGCATGATTTACGACATGCAGGGAAACAAGCCGACAAAAAATGTTCCAGTAGAATCGGAAGAAAGAAAGAAATTCGCATTGACAGATGATGAAGTCCTGACTTTGGCAAAATGGGCAATGATAATTGAAGACCACTACTCACAGAAAGCAGGGCACTTCAAGCCAATGGATATGGAATGGGCCAAGGACGGAAGAAGCAATGAGCTGTTCATTGTACAGGCAAGACCTGAAACAGTCCAGAGCCAAAAGAACAGGAATGTTTTGGAAGAGTACAAGCTTAGGGAGAAAGGCAAGCTTCTTGTGGTGGGAAAAAGCGTTGGTGAAAAAATCGGCAATGGGCTTGTTAATGTTATCCGAGATGTAAAAGACATCAAGAAATTCAAGACAGGGCAGGTTCTAGTCACAGAAATGACTGATCCGGATTGGGAGCCGATAATGAAAAT
>CAIVOO010000051.1 GCA_903907555.1 uncultured archaeon
ATTACGAGCTTGAAAAGATAAGTTCGGGGCAGAAAGAGAACCTGTTCTTTAAGAGGGTTTTAAGGACTGCTTAACCTCCCCCGCAATCGTCTCATAAACCTCCCCGCTTTCAAGATGCCCAGCCAGCGCCTTAAGATAATCACAAGATAGCTTCTGCGCAAAGTCACCCTCAGCAAGGAAGCCTCTGCCTCCCATCCACTTGTAGCCCGCAGCATACTTCAAGGAACCTGTCTTTTCAAGATAGACCCTCGACCAGCAGCCATTCCCGTATCTTGGCAGTTCATGGCCCCAGGGGCCGTAGAATATCACTGTTTCCCCGGACAGCTTCCTGAACGCCCCTGTTTTGACAAAGGAGTCTCTCCAGGAGATTATCCTCTCCACTAACGTCTGCTTTTCAGGAACCAGGCGCTTTTCATTTCTCCAGAACGCCGCTGTCTTCTGCCTGAACTTCTCGTCTTCCTGCTCGCTTTTCCTTTTCTCCGCAGCTCTCTTTTTATCCTGCATGTCTATCAATTGCTCAAGTTTCGCTATTTTCATGGAAAATCTTATATAGTAGTATATTATAAATGCTCTTGACAATAATATTCATATGTTACCAAAGATAGAAGAAATAAAGAGAAGAAGGAAAGCATTGGAACTGACCCAGGCAGAGCTGTCAAGCCTTTCAGGAATTTCCCAGTCGTTATTAGTCAAGATAGAGGCAGGAAGGGTAAGCCCAACCTACGAGAAAGCAGAGAAGATATTTGATGCACTGGAATCAATTGAGCTAAAAAACGAAAAAACAGCAGCAGACGTGATGAACAGGAATGTAACCATTGCAAAAGAAAGCGATGAAATAAGGAAAGCAGCTGCCTTAATGAAGCAGAAAGGCATATCGCAGCTGCCGGTAACGGATTCCCGGGATAGAATTATCGGGAGCATATCAGAAAGAAGCATACTGGAAAACTTCGGAAAGAAAATTGTATCTGATGCGCTTGATGATCCTTTGCCAGCCATAGGCAGCAAGACTCCTTTGACAACCGTTATTGACCTGCTCAAGCATAATTCTGCAGTCTTAGTAATGGAGAAGCACAAGATTGCCGGAATAATCACGAAGAGTGATGTGATATAATCTCCCTGCGCCGTCTCCATCGCCACGTGCAAGGTTTAAATACATATTAGCCTGGTTCACAACAGAAAGGTTTATATATGGCTATAACACCATAATATTAAGGTGATATTACCATGAGAACCAAAGAAACATCAATAATCAAGGCTTTGATAGAAAACAAGGGTGACATGAACATAAGCAGACTTGCCAGGATAGCAGGAAAGGATTACAAGACCGCCCATACAATAGTCAAAAGGCTTGAAAAAACGGGAATACTAAAAACAACAGCTTTCGGCAAATCAGCAAAAATAGAATTAATCCCCCGCCCAAATCCTCTAATTTATCGGGCAGAATATGAAAGAAGAGAAGATACTTTGAAAAACAAAAACCTCAAGGTAATGCTGGACAGCTTTGTCTCCGGACTGAAAACAAAACTTTTCATACTTCTGCTTTTTGGATCCCACGCAAAGAAAACAGCCAAAAACAATTCAGACATAGACCTTCTGTTCATAGTACCTGATGAAATAAAGGAAATAAACCGCATCGCAGAC
>CAIVOO010000052.1 GCA_903907555.1 uncultured archaeon
AAACAGCTTGCTGAAGAAAAAAAGTCTCTTGAGGATAAAGTTGCAACTTCTGGAATAAAAAACATCGAAGATGTTTACAGGGCTGTCGCAGGATTGTTCCTTGAAACATACATATCATGCTCAGACATAATGCAGAAATTTTTTGAAAAGAATCTGATTGGCGAAGACGCTGAATTAATATCAAAAAACGATATCATCGGATACGTCAAGAAGAAATCTGGCAGGGATTTCGCAAGCAGGGATGCAATTGACGAATATATTTTCAGTTCTCCAAAAAGTTTTGAGGAATCAGAAGAGTATATCGCGTTGAATGATGAAATAATGAAAGATCCCAACATGGGTGCTTTCGTTATGCTAACTAAAAAACTCGATGATGAAGAAAAGAAGCTGGGTTATTTTATAAAAATGAAAGAAACCCAAGAGCCCAGAATAAAAGAGCTTACAGATATCGCAAAAGAAAGATATGAGGCGAGAAAAGCTCAGGAAGAGGAAAAAAGGCAGGCCATGGCGCAGATTGTAGAGGAGTATCATGAACTTGCAGGAACTTTATCTTCTGACATGGATTCGACAAAAGAAAGCTTGCAATCAATCAGGCCTGTGTTGGTATTCACAAAAGATGATGAGAATTACAAAATAAGCATGGTGCTTCCACAAACAGACAAGACAAGACAAAGTTATCTTGAAAGCATGCTTAAGAAATCATTTACATTGGCAATTGAATCAAACCTAAGAGAAGAAGATGTGTCATATGAGGGCATGCATTCTCAAGGATTTACAACAACCACTGCAAAAGTCCGAGCTAATGACCTTCTTGATGTCCCTAAACTGATGGACAGGGTCAGGCATCTGCTTCCTAACACAATAGCTGAAGCAGCCGCCAAAACAGATTTTGGAAGAATTGCAAAAAATGTTCCAATAACAGTTTTGTATCTGGAACTAGAGCATCTTGGCTTTAACGCAAACATATTATATGAAAATTCAGCGCCTCAGCAGCAGTCACCTGAAGAGCCTGCTGAACCAGTTCATGCAGAACTTAAGCCAGCATATGTTGGAAAAACAGGCTACATCCCGCGCTCGACTGGAAAAACCCCTGAAATAGAAAGAAGGCACCAGACTGTAGAAACAATGCTTGCAGAGCTTGGAGGAAGGGCAACAACTCAGCAAATAATAAATCATGCGGAAGGCAAGCTTGATGAAAAAGGAAAATCCATCTATAATGTCATATGCAACGCGATGATTGCTTTAGGCAAACAAGGACTTGTTGAGAAAGAGCCAACTCCTGAAAATCAAAGCAAATTAATCTATGTTCTGAAAAATTTCACTCCGCCACAGCCAGAATCTAGTTCAGAACAAACATTAGAACCTAGCCCAGTATCTGATGCGCAGCCAGCATCTGATGCAGAAAAAAAGCTTGAGGAAGCTGTCAACGCGCTATCGCAAAGGATAAACTACACGCCGCAGGTGGATGTTAGCAGGGCACCGCAACAGATTGGAAGACTTGTAAGGCAGTACATTGAACTTTATGCTGTGGATAAAAAACAGATAACTCCTCAAATGATTGTAGATGAGATAGAAAAGATATCTCCTGAATTGGCTACTCGCAAAATTAAAAAGATGGTTTACAACACAATGCTTACACTCAAAAACTCTGAATTTCTGATACCGCACAAAATACCTGAACTCAACAAACCGACATTTGTTTATGCTTTGAATCCTGAGAAGATTAAAGGAGGAAATCCGGATGGCCAGTAAAGAAGTTGACATAGCATATCTCGCAACAAAATACAAGCAAACAAGCGTTGAAGAATTAGCAAATTTTCTCAGGCAGAATCCTGGAAAAGCTGTTGACTTGGAAGTGCTTCTCAAAAAGGGATTCAGCCTTACTTCAACAGCAGCGCAGGAAGGGCTTGTTGTTGTGCTTACAAAAGAAAATGCGAGGTATGATGGCTTTAAGGAGCCGGTCACGCTGCAGTTCTATTTCCTGGTTCACACTCAAGACAAGAAAGTCACTTCTGTCGGGAAGGACAACAGGGTAATTGCGGACAGCAAAGAAACATGGGTATCGCAGAAAAACCTTCTTGAATTGGTATCTTCGATTCCTTATCTTGATTCTCAATCCGAAACAAAAAAATCTGTTGAAGAATCGACAGCCGAAATCATAAAAAGCACTCTCAAATCACAAAAAGAGGAAGATGAAACTGAAACTGATGCTCCAGATGCTATCGATACAGGAAAAGCTGGCAATAAGCATCATGCAAAAAAGCAGAAAATTGTGAAGCTGTATCACCCTGACCTTGCAAAGCATTTTGTAGAGGATAGCGGAAGGCTCAATGCTGTTGTCTGCGAGCTTATAGAAAAAGGCGCGCATCCAAAAATAAGGAAGAGCGGCAAGAAGGCAGAATTAGAATCATTGCTGGGAAAGGATTACAAATTGCTTTCAGAAAATGGCAGATTAGCAGTTATTTCTGCAGAAGCCATTCACACAGAGATGGTTCTTAGAAAAAGCAAGAAAAAAGGAACAGCAGACTTGCAGCTGATTTTAGACAGCGACAAGGAATTTTCAGGATTCCTGCGCAATTTCCCTGTGCAAACTTACAATTCAAGCAACGATGGCCCGAGAGTCTACAAACTGCTTAAAGAATATGTAGATGGGAAAGACAAGAAACTCCTCAAACATATAATGTCAGCAAGAACTGCCGAGCCATTGACAACATACATGAGCGCACTGTGCAGATACCTTTATGCAGACTTTGACATGTCTGATGACGCAAAAAAGAACAAGGCTCTGCTCCATTGGGTCAAGCTGACAAACTGCGTAGAGCATGTAACATGCGATCCATGGATAAGCAAAAATTTGATTGACAGGGAATTCAAGCCAATGCTTAAACAGGTCATGGCAACAGGAGAAGACACAGATTATTATTCTGAAATAACATCACCCAGCACTGCGCTGTTTGTTGAATATGCAAAGCATGTATTGAAAAACCCGAAAGAACAGAATGTCAGAAGATTCGAGCTTTATGGACTGTGGTGCATAGGAAAACTGGATATGCATGAGGCAGATGTCATGAGAACGCATCATCATGTCCTGCAGAAAATAATTGAGCTTTATCCTACACTTGACAAACTTATGACAACAGCTTTTGACAGGCTGCAAAAAAAACACGGACCTGCAACAGCCAAGATTGAGACCAGTTACGATTATTCTGTACTAAGAAAATCATTAATTTCAGCTCTTGAGCCTAAGGAAAAAAGCGCTTTGCCTTTCACGTTCTATGACAAGGATCCGGAAGGCACCAACCTCAGCTACTCTGTAACAAGCAAAATACTCTCACGATATATTCTGATAAATCTTGATAAATTTGGGGGTTGGAAAAAATGAATGAAGACTTGGGAAGAATTTTAGAGCAGCTCGTAAATTTGCCTAGAAATAAACAAAATGAGATGATTGCTAGGCTTAAAGCTGAAGGAGTTGGAAACTTTTTTGCAAGAAAGCCTGAAGATGTTGCAAAAGACCTGACTGGCATGTTTTTAGTCAGGGTAACTGATGACAGCACTACAGCAGGGCAGATTATAGACATCGATGCCTGGGCAGAGCCTGTGAACGACGAAAAAAATGCGCATTACTACACGCAAGAGCCAGGAAGGATTTACATGTATACCAGCAGGCGAGGGGAGATGATGGCAATAACTGCCCACGAGCCTGGAAAAGCAGGACTGGTCAGGATAAAAGAAATCGCTGTCGGAAAATCTGTTGTGACAACAACAAAAGTCATCCCTGTCTTCGAATTGGATTATACATTTGATAAGAAGATGATAAATGATGAAAGGCTATACTTAGCAAAACCAACTGTAAGCCTTGAACAGGCAGGTTATAGTGTTAGAAGAATAGACCCTAAAGAAAAGGGATTGTGGGTTGCTGAATACAAGCTATCTCGAAGATGAGCTGCAAAAACCAATGCTTCCAAGAGATAAAGAAGGACTTGAAGAAAGACTACAGTTAATAGTAGATGAATTGGGGTTCATCCCGCATAGAGAATTGCTTTCAAAAGTCCCTTACTGGAATAGCCTGCTTCAGCAGATTGATTCGTGCCTTGGAGGCTTGGAAAATTGCAATGTTTCAACAAGAGAACGTTATGTTGATTTTCCTTCTCTAGACCAGCTTAACACAATAGCAGCAATAGCTCGGAAGGAAAAAGTTCTGATAGATGATGAGCCGGGCGGAAGAAAGACTGCGCCTGCAATTCTCGCAAAATATGCCATTGAACAACAGACCGGCAAGAAGCTAAAGACGATTGTTGTTTGCCCTGGCTACATAATACCTCATTGGCTTAACAAGCTTGAAGAATATACTGAAGAGAAGCCCAAGGTGGTTGTGATTAGTTCTGACAACAAGGCATATGCATTACGCAGGGCTGCGAATCCAGACACAGATTTCATCATCATAAGCTACGACATGATTTACAGGGAATTCAACGCAAACGGAATATCAACCCAGGAGATTGAAAACCGCGCAAGAAAAATTTTTGGAGAGCTGAACTCGCCTCAAGAAGCGTATGACAGATTAAGAAGCCTCACAGAAAAAGAAATTGAAGAGAATAGCCCTCTTTTTGAAATCTGCAGCAAAATTGCCCATGAAGAGCTGAAAATTAAAAGATATAACGAAAGACAGAAGATAATTGACACATTAATAGATATAGTTTCTGACAAAGGCAAAGCGGAATTCTACACAATCTTTGACGAATTTCAGGCAGCAAAGAATCCAGACATAACAAGGCCCATCGCAGGCTCCTTCTGGAAGCTGGGGCAGGCATCAAAATACATTGCACTGCTTTCAGGAACTCCTATTCCAGACGATTTGGATGATATCGCAAATGCGATGTCTGTCTTGTACAACGAGCAGTTCCCGACACCGTCTGCATTCACCCAGGCGCTCCTGCGCGACCAGACTCTCTTGAGAAAATGCCTTGACATGTTCGAGAAAAGGCCTGTTGTAAAGCTTAGCGACATAAGTGATGTGAAAATCTCATCTGCGATAAGGGTATATGACGCAACAGAGGAAATCGATGAAAGCCTTAAAATCAAGTTTGACTTGTCACCTTTAGAACAGGAGGTGTATTACAGAGTTTTGATAAATCCTGAATTTGAAGCAAGAGAAAAGCTGATTCTGCTTAGATACTGCACGCTGGATGCGAAAAAATTACTATATGTTTACAAAGAAGCGAAAGCAGGCAAAGTCACAAATGGAGATAATACTGAAACAGAGCTGAAGCCTCTTGCAAAGAAGATTGTCAGTTTCTTTGAATCAAATCCAGACTTAGAAGAGATGATTGAAGGCATAGAATCAACAAGGTATGCAGAGCTTTGCAGCCTAGTAAAATCGATTGTCGAATCAGGCGAAAAGGTTGTGATTTACACAAAATACACAACCCATGTTACTGATAAGCTTGAAAGCATGCTCTCTGAATTCGGGGTATGCAAGGCAGACCAGACAGTCTCTGCAAAGAGCAAGGAGATAAGGCTTACTGAAGAAGAAAAGAAAAAACTTGCTGAAAAAGGCTTTTTATCAGAGCAGACTTACAGGAGCGACCTTTCAAAAGAAGAAAAGGAGCTGCTTCAAATCAGGAACATTGATCTCTATGAAATATCTGACAGGGATAAGGAAATATTCACATTCCAGACCAATCCTGACAAGCAGGTAATGGTCGCATCCTACGGAACATTGAGAGAGGGGCGATCGCTTGTTTCGGCAAATAATGTGGCATTCCTTGATTTAGAATATTCACCAGGAACGCTTTTGCAGGCTTTGAGAAGAGTGGCGAGGCCTGGGCAGAAAAAGAAGACATTTGTTTATTCATTGCAGGCAAGAGGGACTGTGGACGAAGGAGTGCAGACCCACATACTTGAAAAAAGTGTTGTCATAACAAATTCATTGCAAGGGAAGAGAATAACAAGGCAGGAAAGAAAAGAGATAAGCGGAGCTCCCCACGAATCAATTAACATAAAAGGTTACTTGAGCCCAAGCAACAAATATGCAGCAGCATCGCTGTATCTTGCAAGGCTTATGTCAGGGCAGATGATTGACAGGAGCTTTGAGTTTATAAAAAAAATGCTTGAGCACTCAAACAATGCAAAGTTTTTTGCAGAAAATTACAATCAAAACTGGGAATACAGCTATTCTGCCCAAAGCGCGCGCCTGTTAAAGAAAATAATCGAAGGCATAGAGTCTAAAATAGGCAGCAAGTTCAGCAAACCGATTGACCTTGCCTGCGGGCCTGCTGTAGTTTCAAGAGCCTTGGGCAGAAGCATGACCTGCGTAGACATAAATCCGTGGCAGCTTGCATTCGGGGAGCAGGAATGCGATGAAATAAACAAATCATTCAACGGCACAGTTTCCATCCAAAACAAGTATATCAAGTCATCAATACATGACATCCGAGAAGGCGATACTAGATATGACAATAAACATGACTTGGCGATTTGCTCGCTTGCACTTGACTGGGCCAGCAAGGAAGAGGGCAGGGAGCAGATAATAAGGGAGATTAACAGGATTACCGACGAAAACGGATATGTTGTAATAACCCTGTCGCGAAATGTAATAGCTGATGATGATTCTGGGCGAGGCAGGTTCGAGCATGCTATTGAGGATTTGGGATTTGAAGTTGACAAGGACATCACAGGATTTTATCAGGCAACAAGGACGCGTGACGCGCTCAGCGGAACATACAAGGACAGCTCAAACTTCACAGTATATGTTTTAGTTGCAAAGAAAAAGGAAAGCAGCGATTCAAAAAATTGCTCACCAAATTCGTTTGTGCTGAATCCAGGATTTTATTACACAGATGGAAAAAGACGAATCTTGAAGAACGGAATCAGTTCTGAATGCCAGGAAAACCAGCATCCTGAAGAGTGTGTGGAGTTCAAAAAGGTTGGTGACGACAGAAAGCTGGAAGAAATACTTGGAAGCAATGGAACAAAGATGTCAGAAGATGATATTTACACAGGACTTAAGAACATTGCTGAAGGCCCTTACGGAGACATACTGAAAAGAATAAAAGACATAGTGGGTGAAGGAAATGAATAGTGAAATAAAAGATAACGCTGTAAACATGGCAGAGCTGCTAGTCCTGCACTACCACACAAAGAATGTGAGATATGACTTACGATATAACATTCATGATTTTGCGCTAAGCTGGAGCCCTGTTGATGATTCATTCATAGAAAACGACAGGGCCATGGGAGAATTTTCTGAAGTACTGGTTGCAGTGCTTGACGATTTACTCACAACAAACCGTGAAAACATGAGACAGCCTGTCGAAAGGTACTCTGCAGACAGGAAAAAGATGAATCTTGGAGCAATCGCAGAGGCAAACTGGGTGCTTGTCAGAGAAAAATTTCTGGAATTAATATCTGGCTCTCCTGTTGCAGAGCAGACCAGAGACATAACAAATTACCATTCGCTTGCAAACGAGGCTGCGAAGGAATTCGCAGAAGCCTATGCTGCGCTGAAAAACGACAGCAGGTACAACTTGGAAGATTTCTTGTCAAGGATTGCAATAAAGAAAATTGACGGCGAGAAAACATACGCATTCCTGCCGAAAAACAGCAGACAGGGAGGGATGTACAAGCCAATGCTTTACAGGCTGAAATCAGAATATGGGCAGGACTGGCAGAAGGCATTCGTTGAAAGGCTCAATCCTGATGTTTTGATTGAATTTAATGCGGCCCTGGAAGACATTGGAAAAGAGATTACAAGCAAAGACAAGGAAGACTTGATTAACAGGATTGCGCAGGAAGGCCCTGAAGCGCTATCATTGATTGCCCGATTAAGCGCTAAGGCATACGAAGTGCTTGTAGCAAGATTCGGGCAGACAAAATTCACTGAAAAAGACAGGGACACGCTCATAGAGATAGAGCAGAGCAAAGGATTAAGGCAGTTCCTAGGCAGATGCAGAAAACAATTAAGGGATTCTGAGTCAGTTTACGACTGGCAAAGCTCGCTCGTCAGGACAGCAAGCGGAATTCCGGAAACAATCCCGACTGAAGACAAAAAGCTTATCAGGACAATTGTCGAGAACGAGCTGATAAGAGAATATCTCCCAGATTATCAGACTAATCCTGAATTGACTGTAGAGAAATTAAAAGCGAAGCTTGATTCTGCAGAACCATCTGAAAAAGCAGTGTATGAAAGCATACATCAGCATTTCAGCACTATGCTTACGGCGTCACAACTTAAAGGAATAAAAAGAAAACTAAGAACTTAATCAGCGCTGTGAAACAGATTCTAAAGAAGCCTTAGGCTCGATTTTGATGCATGTGCCGTCTTCATTGGTCTTTTTCATCATCGCATCATAATTCTTTGTTGCATCGCCATTAGCACACATGCAAATCTTAAATTTATTCAAAGAATCATCCCATGCGCTTTTATAGTCCACATCTGCATGTCCTGTATTGCTGCAAGCCTCGACTTTACAAGGCACTGGATCGCTGACTACTTTCTGCGAAACATAATTTGCTGTAGCGCATCCCTGCGCTGAAGCTAGTACTCCGTAAGCCACTGCACCTGCTGTCAAAAAATGTAATATTTCTCTGAACATTTTATTTACCTCACTTCAAACTCTCGTCTAGCGGAAAGTTTTTTACAAACTTCACAACAGACCTTCCGTCTGCAAGATTGTAACTGACTTTAAAGTCTGTTCCTGTTCCTACAGACCATTTGTCATGCGGAACGTATTGTATGCTTATGCTTTTAGTTGAAGCAAGCAAGTTTCTCATCTCTCCTTCTGAACCAAATCCCATCTGGTATTCAAACCTAGGTCTCCATTCAGCTTTTGCGCCTGGTATCTTGCCTGCTTGTGCATCAAGTTCCCTGACTAACAGCTCTTTCTTGTTGCTGATTCTGGAATATTTCATTTCTTTTGATTTTCCTTCCTTTATGTTTTCGCGCATCTGCTCTATTTCGCTGGGGACAAAGAAAGCTCCGTTGCCACTTGCAAATCTAGGACTATAACTTACAGTCATTCTGCCATTCGGCATCTGGATTGTTCCTGTGATTTTTTCATTAAAGGGATCAGATTCGTCAATCTCGATTGAGACTATCTGCCCGTTTGAAGGATTGTTATCAATTAAATTATCAAGAGTTATTCTCTTGCTTAACTGCTTTGAAGCAACAGAAGCCAGATTATCTATTTGTGCAGCAACGTGTTTTGCCTTTCCTGCAGCAATGTATTGCCTCTCAAGATTGTCGAATGTTATGCTGTAATTTTTATTGAATCCTGTATTAACAACAGCAACAGAAGTGCCAACTTGATTGACAGGGGCTGCGTCAGCTGTCGCTGTGTATCCTCCTAAAGCAGCAAGTAATGTTGCGATTCCTGCAATTATCTGTCTCATTTCAGTAAACCTCCAGTTCTGCAGCTGTTGCCTTTCCAAGCCTCTTCTCGAGCTCTGCAACCCTCAGCTTCAAGTCCCTGTTCTGGTCTACTATGTATAGAACCCAGTCGTTGAAGCTCCTTCGCATCGATTCTATGTCGAATGCGACTGACTGGAATGCTTTTCTTATTTTTAGTTCATCACTCATTTTTTACCTCACGGAGTTAATTTTAATTTTTTATTACGAAGGTATCTCCCTGAAAGCTGAGAATTTACTGAGGATAGATACTGACCTATTGGCGATTGATATGCTGCTTTCTGAGCTGACATTGCAATAAGCGCATCAATAATCTTCTGCTTCTTTTCCTCGTCGACAGGCAATGGCCTTGGCGGCTCTTCTGCAGGCTGCGGCCTGTCTCCAGAATGCTCTACAATTGTGTCAATAGCTTGCGCCAATGCCTGATACTTCTGCTGCTCTGGATCAGCTTGCGCTGCTGCTACCTGATCTGGCCTTGGAGGCAATCTCGAAAAATCAAAAATTCCTGGAGATACGCAAACTCTCCTTACCTGGTCCATCGAAACTGCACCGTTAGGCAATCCGTTATTATCATCATTCATTTCCTTCACCTCTTGCTGTTTTCAAATAATGTGTTCCCATATCGAGAAAGTGTCTTGCGAAAAAGGCGTCTTTTGGAGCGTCGTAGCAGTTGCACGGCCCTGCAGATTTCATTAAAGCGACTGCTGCCTGGGCTACTGCAGCGCTCAGATATGCTGCGCCTTTCACAGTGTTCATTATTTCATCATCAATTTTGAATTTCATCTTAAGCATCTACCATTCTTACTGATTTAATCCACTTTATCGGAATTGCAATCATGTCTATTCCGTTGGCTGCGCTTACGTTTGTTGCTACGCACAGAACATTCTTGTCCTGGGCTACAACTTTTCCCATAGTGTGCGTCGGACACAAAAATTCTGAAAGTGCATTTAGCTTGATCTTTTCCACGTTCATGTGTGCGCACGCATCAAGCCATTCGACGTCAACCAAGAACTTGCTCTTGATTTTCAGCCCTGCATTTAGGTCTTTCTGCGTGGCCATTTTCGCGATTACCTTCTTTTTTTGTATCATTTTGAAGCACCTCGACGATACATGTTAAATGGATTAACTCCTATATAAATCTTTCGTTTTGTAGTTACTTACTAGTGACAACAAATCTATATATTGATGGCTGTCTGTAAAGCCTTTATGGGCTATCCAGAAGACGTAATAACGCATGACAGGAAAGGAAATCCAGAGGTAAGAATGCTGGTTTACAGGGGAAAATTCGTCAGATACCAGTATACAGACCCGAAGACAGGCAAGCTGCTGGAAAACGGCAAATTCAGCATTATTCTAAAGAACGAGAAGGGTAAGGAAGAGCATATCTACCTCATACCTTTGCCTAACAGCAGATTTCTCGCGGTCTGGCCGAAACAGGAAGAAAAGAAGAGAAAAGTCTGGGACAAAGGAAAGAAAAAAGCAGTCAGCTTATTTTGAATATAGTTTAATTTATAAAGGAATTGCGTCCATTATATATAAATCTTACCAAAAAAACGAAATCTTTAAATACTACCGTTCACTTTTAAGAGTAAGAAAGCTATATAAAATTTGCTTTACTATTGAATAGTTAAAAGTTGGGGGATACAGGCGAGTATGATCTTGAGGAGGAACTATGCAACAGACTTTTGTAAAGAAATGCCCTGAATGCGGCGGAATAAACCTCTTTTACAATAAGGAAAAAGGAGAAGTCATCTGCAAGGACTGCGGACTTGTCGTCGAGGACAAGATGGTGGACTTCACGCAGGAATGGAGAGATTTTGACAGCGAAGGCGCTGAAAAGAAGAGAAGGACAGGCGCGCCTATGACTTACACTCAATATGACCAAGGATTAGGTACAGAAGTTGGTCAGAAGACAGATATCTACAGGCTTGGCGGAAAAGACAAGAACAAATTCTTCAGGTTAAGGAAATGGCAATACAGGATTTCAACAGCCATCGAAAGAAATCTCAAACTGGCATTGGCAGAATTGAAGAGAGTCTCTTCATACCTTAAATTGCCCAAGTCAGTCGAGGAAGAGGCAGCAAGAATCTACACATTGGCAGTCCAGAGAGGACTTGTCAGGGGAAGATCCATGGAATCTGTCGTCGCAGGAGCATTAT
>CAIVOO010000053.1 GCA_903907555.1 uncultured archaeon
AAGAAGGTATTCGAAAGCAGCCATTTCACTGGAATCCTTGATATCTATCCTGCAAATCCTGGGCATATTCTTGTGATTCCGAAGGACCATATACTATTATTCAACCAATTATCGAAAGAACAGGTTGAAGAATTAGGGATTGTTTCAAAGCAGCTCTCCAACTCAGTTTTCAAGGCTTTCAAGCCTGACGGCGTCAATGTTTTCATTGCGAACGGGCCTGCAGCAGGGCAGAAGGCTCCTCATTTCATCATGCACGTAATCCCAAGATTCAACGGCGACGGTTTAGGCTTTGCAACTTCTGGGAAGGATTTCCCGAAATCAGAGATTGACGCGGCTTATTTGAAAATCAAGGCAGTAGCTGAAAATTATTTCCCTGGGCAGAATTTTGACGAGGAGCCTGTGAAGAAGCCGCAGCCAGCTCCATCTAAAGAGCCCTTGAGAATCGAAGTTGAAAGAAAGCCAGAGCCAATCCCGCAGAAACCAAAGGAAGAGATGTTCATCACAAGCGCAACCGCGAAAAGATTCCATAGGGAGAAATGCGCATTCGCGCAGAACATCCAGGAAGACAGAAGAATCTACGGAACAGCCGAGCAGATGATAAAATCAGGAAGGGAGCCGTGCACCTGTGTTTCAGGAGAGGCGATTCCATTAGAAAAACATGAGCCGAAGCCAGAAGATAAAAAAGAAGAGATAGATCTGGACAAGATTGCAACAATGCTTATGGGGAAACGATAAAAATGTGCGAGATGTGCGATATCGTGGAAAGGAAGATTCCTTCTAAAAAGATCTATGAAGATTCTGACATGCTCGCAGTCCTTAGCAATGAGCCGGCTTGCATAGGGCATACTTTATTGATTGCAAAAAAACACATTCCCTTAATCACACAGGTTGAAGATCCTGTAATCGCAAAAATGTTTGGCATGTCGCAGCAGTTGGCAGGAATGCTGTTCGAAAGCTTCAATGCAGAAGGAACAAATGTGATAATCCAGAACGGCGGGCCTGCAGGGCAGATGCATGCGCATTTCCTAATCAATATCTTGCCTCGATTCAAGAACGACGGCTTGTCTTTCGAATGGCCGCAGAAGCAGATTCCCGAGGAGAAGATGACGCAGATACAGCAGATGCTTTCCACTCAAGAGGAGCAAATAAAACCTGCAGTAAAGGTTCCAGAACCAGTAGTTATAGAGGAAAAACAGGAGATAATAGTGCCAAAACACGATAACTATTTATATAGGCAGTTGCGTAGAATACCTTAATCACGCTTTCAGGCGTACGATTTTAAAGGATAAGAGGGTGAATTAAACATGACAGAAGGAAGATGCATGAAGTGCAAGAAGCAAGTTGAAATCAAGAACGGAAAAGAGACAACAATGAAAAACGGCATGAAAGCCATGAAAGGCGAGTGCCCAAAGTGTGCAACTAAAGTTTTCAGAATTCTAGGAAAAGCAAAGAAATAAGTTTGCTTTTTAATTTATTTTTTTAATCTTTTTTCAACATATCTTACTAATCGTTCTAAGAAAGGTTCGAAAGTATACTTTACATTAGGTACGATAGGGCTCAAACTTTTCGGGAAATGGCCTGTTATGTCCACAACAGAAATCTTGTTCGGCGGCGCTATGTACAAATCAATAGTTCCTTCTTCGCATGCAAACTTCATCCTTTCAGTGATGTCGCCTGCCTCGAACGCCTTTACAGGATTCCACCTGCAAGCGCCATCAAGCATCCTGTTAAATGCTTCAGGCGTATAAGTCCTTGCCAAAATAACTGTAATGTTAGGCAAAACGCCGCATGAATGAAATATTCCTTTCCTTGCTTCATACGGAGCCCAGTAATCAAACTTCAAACCAGCATCTGCAAGCCTTCTTCTCGCATAATCATTCCATAACTCATGTGGTTCTTTCATGTTTTCACTTCTGTAGGATTTTCTGCAGGCTTCTGCTCTATCCTGTAATACTGCACAGGACAGTACATTTTCTGCACAATCTCAATCTTCTTATTCTCTGCCTGCTCAGTCTCGTCCTGCTTTTTAGGCACGTTTATGAAAAGCATTGTTCCCATCATATAGGAATCTGAGTCCTTCGGCGCGTAAAGCCTTACCATTTCTGTTATTGAGAAACCAGGCCTATTCTCTATGATCATTGGGCTGCCGACTGGAGACACTGCGACAACCTTATTCTCCAGAGTATACTTTCCGTCTCTAAACTCAAGCTTTCGAATTACGTCCATGAAAGACTTCTAACAAGAAGGTGTTATTTAAATCTTTCTACCTTGCAGTAGTTAAATAAACATCAGCAAAATATTGCCCCAGAAATACGTAAAAATGAACGCCAACAGAAACGCAGGCACGAATGGTATGCCTTCCTTCACCAAGACTTTTTTGTTTTTCAGCTTGTGCAACAGTTCCACATCCTTTGCATCCAATCCCAATCTCTTGACTCCAACAATCTTTTTCTTTCCGACATAGACTGCTTCTGCAATCCAGTCGCCTTCGACTAATTTTGAAGCGCTTATCCATTTGAACATGCAGCAGGCTTCAACAGTCTTGGCAATGATGAAAAGAAAGTATCCTAAAATAACCAGCAATCCTGTGCCGATTAGAGCAATAGCCAATTCCTTGACTGCGATTGACAAAACAATAAGAATCAGCAAAAGCGCTGTCAGCGAGAATCTTGCAATCCTGTTCTTTCTCTCGTTCCAAAGCTTCTTGAATGCTACAGTAAAATTTTTCCAATTCCTGAATACAAGCACAATGCTCCAGACAAATCCATAGACAGCTCCAACCATAAAGATGTTTACAAGGAATGAAACATAGAATGCATTGATGCTGAAAGTCAAACCAATCAAGGCTCCTAATCCCATCAATAATTTGCTGTCTCCTCCGCCCCACTGCCCTGCGTAAAACATTCCCAAGGCAATCGCAATGCCTAAAGCCAAGCCAGTCAAGCTGTAAAGTATGTAATGATAATCATAGAACACAATCGAAGCAATCCCGCTGATTCCAACGCCAGCGAATATCAATCCGTAATTCAGCCAGTCAGGAACCTCTCTTTTCCTGAAGTCTGTATAGGATGCAATAATCAGAACGATTAATGCTATAAAATAAAAGAGTTGAATCATTCTTATTTGGCTTTCTGCAATGTCTTAACAGCCTGGCTGATATTGTTTTTCACACGCTCAACCTCATCTGCGTGAATCTTCAAACCAACAGCCCTAAGATTAGTTACAATCTTTTCCAGCTGTTCAACATTGGTTACCAGCATATTAATACCCATACCAAACATTGCCTCATTCATAGTAAACACCTCTAACCTGAACATTAACTTAAGAATATATAATAATTTCTATCTAAAACAAATTATACATCTGCGCTGTGCCGATGGCTCCAACTACACCCAGGGTTAACAATCTCTGCACTAGCTGGGCGCTGCCTGGCTTGTCTCTCACCAAAGCTGCATTCAATTCCTGCATTCCGTGAAGTCCATTCCTTGCATTATCCCTTGTAATGAATGCGTGGCAGTAATCGACTGCTGAGATTATTCTCGCATAAGCGTAAATCTTCGCCTGCGTTGCCGGCGTGAACGGAGCGCACATCTTTTCAGGAAGCACTGTCGGATACGGGTGCTTCTGGAACATGTGATGCCTTAATCCAACTTCTGCTGAGAACGGATGAACTTCCTTCAGCAAATCATAAGTATACTGGACATGTTTTTTTATCATTTCCATCTCTTCAGCTGTCGGCTTTCCTTTTATCCTAAGAAGATACGGCTCAAGCTCTGCTTTTCCCCTGTCGTGCATAAGCCCTGGGAACAATAATCCTTTTGCATCCAGCAGCAGAACGCTGCCTGCCTTTGCAGAAGCCAGCCCCACAACAACGCAATGTTCGTATGTGGTTTCATCTACATTCCTGATTATATCCAGATTGCGAAGTATTGACAGCCTGTGCTTGTTTTCCACTTTAAGCTTGTCAAATGCTCTTTCCAGTTCCTGGTCTAATTGTTCCATTCTCCGAGAGAAAAAGCGTTTTGGCTATATAAATCTTTCGATAATTTACTACTAAACAGTTACTACAATATCAGGCAATCATAGCAGCAGTATCTTCAACTAATTTTCCATAATCCTTTGCTCCTGAGCTTGATTTCGCATAAGCGAATATGGACATCCCCTTCATAGGCGCCTCTTTCAGCTTCGAATTCATGTTAATCGGATAAGACGTGACTTCTGGGAATTCCTGCTGGATTGTTGCGAGGATATTTTTGCAGATGTTGCTTCGCCTGTCAAACATTGTCGGGATTACTTTTGTTATTTTGACCTGCGCATTGTAAGCCTTGCAAATCTCATTGACAATCTCACTCGTCTTCCTCAATGCATCCAAGCCGAGAAAATCAGAAGCAACAGGAACAAAGACTTCCTTGCAGAACGAAAGCACGTTCTGGTTGAGTATGCTCAACGACGGCGGGCAGTCAATAATCATGTAGTCGTAACCGTCAATCTGGCCAAGGATGTTTTTCAGCATAATCGGCTGGTTATTCTTTATCAGCAGATGCTCTGCCTTCACCAAAGTTTCCCTTGATGTGATTACATCAAGATTCTTTGCAAGATTAACAACACAGCTCTTAATTCCGATCCTTCCGATAATCGCATCATACAAATCATACTCAGACTTGACCCTCAAGGCAACATTGATGTTCCCCTGCGGGTCCAAATCAACTAGAATGACTTTCTTATCCATTCGCGAAAGCCCTGCAGCAAGATTGACAGCAGTGGTTGTCTTCCCAACACCGCCCTTCTGGTTAAAAATAGCAATAGTTCTCATTACTTCACCTCTGAATCTCTGAAACCCTCGCCATTTATGGCCAGTGAGCAAATAGCGAATCGTTAGACAACGCTTTTGGTGCTCCACTCAAATTCGCTGCCATTGGAGCAGGCGAACGGGAGGGTTTCAGTCTCTGACACGCAGGATTAATAGGTGGATTATAAAGTTATCTACTTTGAAAAAACTTAAAGAAAAAATCTAAGAAAAATGCGCGCCGTGAAAGTTCATGGCTCCCATCATTTCATCCAAAGGCATGCCTATATGCAGCTTATCAAAATGGTCATCTATTGATTTTTTATCCCAGCCGGCATCGCTAGCTCTTCTCTTGGCCCTGTCAAGGTCATCAGGACGGCAGGAAATGAAATGAGGATATTCAGGCTGTGGCGCGTAAATCACTTTGCTGAAATCAGCTGTCCGCAAAGAATCTCTTGAAAAGAATACGCGCTTTGTTGGTATGCGCATAAAATCCAAATAAGTGTCCAAGGTCAAGGCGCCTCTTGCTCCCTCTCCGGCATACCCTTTAGCCATCCCGTCTATCCTTAACATTTCCTTTGCATTAGCATCTAAAATAAGATAAACACAGTTGTGAGGAGTTCTATTCTCAACAGTTCGCATAATATGATCTCCAGCAAAGCTGTGCTTCAATTCAACAGCAGATAACTTATGGTCGCGGCGCACCAGCAGCTGGTCTCTCACAAACTTTACACATTCGTATGTACCGCTTCCAGCATGCACAGGATTGTACCCCAAAGCCATAATAATAGGATCCTTGCTCACACCGCGAGCCACAGGATCTGTCCCGCCAATAACAATAATGTATTCTGACATTTTAGCACCTCTGGAATAGTTTAATTAAATGCAATTTAAATATTATTCTATATAACACGAAATAAGCGTTTGGTTCGCAAAGGTTTTAAAACCAGCACAGATAGATCAACCTGAAGATGGCAGGTTTTACACACATAAAATTGGAGGGATACTGATGAATAACGCAATTAAAATATTTTTATCGTTGATTATTGGAATAATTGGGATGATGGTGGCTAAGTATGTTCATCCAGGCTGGACCCAAAATAAACTGCTCATATTCGGGCTGATAGTATTTGTCGTCACTGCAATACTTGCTATTCTTATTAAAAAAAACCAATGGAGGTAAAGGCGGTTGGAACGACTAACGAAAGCATTCCTGCATGCGATTTATGATGAACATTAATTTACTTTATCTCTCCCTTCTGCCAGTCTTTCAGAATCATTCTTGCCATTCTCGATAAATCTGGAATGCCGCCTCTTTTGAGAACATTAGACTTCTTAGCAATTTCTTCTATCACTTCTTCAGGATCTTCTTTCGGCTCGACTTTGTAATACTTCTCTATCTTTCCGGGATACTCTTTCATCAGCTGCATCACAACCATGTCTGGATCTTTCTCTTTAGTAAAATCTATTGTACCTATGACTGAATGCTTGAACTCTTCTTTCTCTTTGTAAGGTATGACGCCAGGCGTATCAAGCAGCATTATCTTGTTGTCCATCTTGACTTTCATAATTCCTTTAGTATGCCCGCTAAGAACGCTTGTTGATGCAACGCTTCTGCCTTTCAATGAATTAATCAAAGAGGATTTTCCGACATTCGGATAGCCGAGAACTCCAACATAAACCTTGTCTCCTTTTCCAATACGTTTAGCTTCAATCAGGATTCTCTGCCTGAGCAAGGTAGTTCCAAGATGCTCTTTTGCAGAAACGAACACAGCAGGATTAAGATGCCTTATCGATTTCTCAACAACATCCTTATCCATCAAATCGCACTTGTTCACAGCGTAAATCAGCGGCTTGCCTTGCTTCCTGACCTTCCATTCAATCTCTGTATTCCTTGTCTCATCAACCATTCTTGCATCTAGAACTAGGATAATTACATCTGCATTATTGATTACATCATTGACGACTTTCCAGAAATTTTTCATTGCATTAACCTTATATTATTAGTCAATCCATTCCTTTCTTTCACTATAAGATTCTTGCTTTGCAAGCTAGAAATGACTCGAGTGATTTTGACTTTCGAAAGATTCAATTTAACGACTAGTTTATTCTGCAGCATCTCCCCATTTGCATCCCTCAACGCAATTACAACCCTTTTCTCGTCGTCCTTCAGCAAAGGCAGGATTGAGTCATAGCTCTTGCCTTCTTTCTTATGCAGTCTCGGTATTCTAACTCCGTCAGCATTGTAAAACAAGTATGTCGCAGTCGTTCCTATCAGGAAAGCGCAGACTATCAAGAGAATCGCTTCGCTTAAAGAGAAATAATCAGCAGTCTGTGTTGTAATCTCCTGGCCGGACTGCAAAACAATCTGAATCGGCTGGGGAGTAAACAGCTTGTCAAACAGCAAAATCAGTGATGCTATCAGCACGATTACAGAAATGATTGCGAAATAACGTTTCATAGTAAGATTATGCTAAAAACTTATATAAAGCTTGTGGTTTCACAAATATGAAACCGTTTCAGCGAATTAATATATGCTGTTTCACCTTAATAGCACATAAGGTGATACTAATGAAATCAAAAATGAACAAATATAAAATATTGGCAGCAGTTGTAGTTGTAATATTCGCAGTAATTCTGGCATATGGGATATTCCAGCACTACCACTTCAAGGCATCATTCGTCAAATTGAGTGATACGCAAATAAGCGAGGCAAAAAGCATTGCAATTCAGGATTTGGAGAGCAGGGGAGAAAATGCTTCTGACTACAAAGTCAACGTGATGCCTGAAATGAGGCGAAACAGCAGGGGCAATCAGACAGAGGCAATAGCGCAGGTTTCTTTCACGAAAGAGAACAAGGAGCAGTTCTATCTCATTGACTTGAACTCTGACAGCATAATGATGCGCTCGCAGACAGAGCATTACGGCAATTTCACGCCCCAGAATGAGCCTCTGAAGGACTCAAGATGGTTCCATACAGGATTCATGCCAAGAAATAAATGATTATGAACAAAAAATCCAAGGAAATAATACTCCGACTTCAGAATGTTTGGAAAATCTACAACATGGGAGAAGTAGAAGTTCCAGCCCTTAGGGGAGTAAGCGTCGACATAAAGAAAGGAGATTTCGTTGCGATAATAGGAGCTTCAGGAAGCGGAAAGTCAACAATGATGAATCTCATAGGCTGCCTGGACACGCCAACAAAGGGAAGCATTTACCTGAAATCGCAGGACATAAGCCACCTTTCAGAATCAGACTTGGCATCTTTCAGGGGGGAGACAATCGGCTTCATATTCCAGCAGTACAACCTGATACCGACAATGACTGCATTTGAAAACGTGCTGCTTCCAATGGAATTTTTGGAATACACTGACCAGGAAGCTGCTGACAGGGCCAGGAAAATTTTGAAAATAGTCGGATTAGGGGAAAAGATGAGCAACAGGCCGACGCAGCTTTCAGGAGGAGAGCAGCAGAGGGTGTCAATAGCAAGGAGCCTGGCTGCAAACCCTGAAATAATACTTGCAGACGAGCCGACAGGGGCGCTTGACAGCGCAACAGGGCAAGAGGTCCTGAAAATGCTTCACAAATTGTGGAGCGAGGAAGGAAAAACCATCATAGTGGTAACCCACGATATCAGCTTGACAAAATATGCTCAAACAATTATCGAATTAAAAGACGGACAGATAGTCGGAAATAAGGAGGTAAAAAAATGAAAAAATTAACAAGCTTATTATTAATATTTGTCATGACTCTGATGATTTTGCAGACATACTCAGCGTATGCAAAAAATTCAGGCGACGTTTCAGGCATACAGGTTAACCTGATAAACATCGATCCAAATCCTGCACTTGCAGGAAATATTGCAGATGCAAAGCTTGCAATCTGGAACATACAGGCAGGGCCTGCAGAGAATTTTACTGTGGAATTCATTCCATCATACCCGTTCACACTGGTTCCAGGAGAGGATGCAGTGCAGAGCCTTGGCACAATAAACAGCTATCAGGGAAATTACAATTCAAAATATTCCTACGCAATCAACTATAAAGTCATGGTTGACAAGGATGCGCCTGTAGGTACTTACGAATTGAAAGTCAGATACAATTATGACGGGATTAAGTCTCCTACAGAGCAGGGCGTCATGGTTGATGTCAAAGCCAGGGAGAATGCAGAAATAATCCACATAGACAAGACAGTTCTTATCCCTGGAAACCAGAGCACGATGAAATTCACGATTAACAATGTTGGAAATGCTCCGTTAAAGGATTTGACTTTCAGCTGGAGCAATGCTGACAAGGTAATACTTCCTGTCGGAAGCGACAACACAAGATACATTTCATATTTAGGTATTGGCCAAAGCACGGAAATAGAATATGATGTTATGGCTGACACGACTGCAACTCCTGGGCTGTACAAGCTTGACTTGAATCTCACTTACCACAACAGCCTGGCGAACTCATCAAATGCAGTTAATACAATTTCCACGATAGCAGGAGTATACGTCGGTGGAACTACTGATTTTGATGTTGCTTTCTCAGACAATACCAACGGGCAGACATCATTCAGCGTCGCCAACATCGGAAGCAATCCTGCGTATTCTGTATCTGTGATGATTCCTGAGCAGAGGACATGGAGCGTTACAGGTTCAAATTCTGTAATCATAGGAAACCTCAACAAGGGCGATTACACGATTGCAAGCTTCAAGATGCAGTCTGCATTTTCAGCAAACACTACAAGGACTGGAAGAAACATGAATTTCGCCGATAATCCTGATTTTGCAGGAAACTTCACGCCGCAGATGCGCAATGCCTCGTCGCCAAACATGATTCTGGTGCAGGTTGCGTACACAGACACGATGGGCGGGCGGAATGTTGTGGAGAAAGAAGTCAATCTGGGAATGCAGAGCATGAATTCGACCAGCGCAGGATTTGCTCGAGGAGCAGCAACAACCCAGCAGAGCTTTTTCGTGACATACGAATGGTACATTGTGGCATTGGTGATAATTGCTGCAGCTTACATTTTTTATAAAAAATACATTGAAAAAAAGATACTTGACGGCAGCCTAAAGATGCCTGAGCTCAAAACAAAGAGGAAATAAGCGTAGATGAAACTGACAAAATGCTTCAAGCAGGCATTCAGCCTGGTGCTTCACAGCAAGCTTAGGAGCTGGCTGACTATTTTAGGGATAATAATCGGCGTGGGCGCAGTCGTTGCAATCATGTCCATAGGCGCAGGCATGCAGGAAATGCTGAATGCCCAGCTTAGCGGGCTTGGCGGAGACATAGTATCAATATCCCCTGGATTCTCCAGAGGAGGAGAGTTTTTCGGACCGAGAGGAGAAGGAGGAGGCGCAAGAGCAACTACCAAGCCAATAGTTCTCGACAGGACAGATCTTCAGGCGCTCAAGGGAGTGCCAGACATATTATACATAGACACGGAAATCAGGGGCAGCACAAATACTTCTTATCTTGGAAAGACAGGGCAGATTTCTGTGACAGGGGTTGACCAGAAAGTCTGGGCCCAGATAACCACAACCAAAATCGGCTCAGGCAGGATGCTTGATTCTGCAGACCAGAACGTGGTTGTTATCGGTGGTAGGCTTGCATCCTCATTTTTCAGCCAGCCTGTCGGGATAAATAACATGATTACCATAGCAGGCAGCGCTTTCCGGGTTGTCGGAATACTTGACGACCAGTCAAACAGCGTTTACATGCCGATACAGATGGCATATCAGGTTATTTCTGACAAAATCAATGGGCAGTATGACACTCTTGTCGTCAAGATAAAAACCCAGGAACAGCTTGATACAGACATAACAAACATGCAGAACAGGCTTATGATTTCAAGGCATGTCACTTCAAAAAACATGGATTTTTCCATATTCTCGAGCAAGCAGATGCAGGAGACAAGGGCAGCAACAATGAGCACAGTGAGCTCATTTCTCCTGGCGCTGGCAGCAGTCTCATTAATAGTGGGAGCCATAGGAATAGCAAACACAATGTTCACGTCTGTGCTTGAAAAAACCAAGGAAATAGGAATAATGAAAGCAATAGGCGCGAGAAATCACGACATAATGCTAATATTTTTATTTAACGCAGCATTGATAGGGCTGATAGGCGGCATTTTAGGAATAATATTAGGAAGCCTGCTGTCAGGAATGCTGCCTATGCTTATGGGAGGAGTTCAAATCGGAAGAGGCGGGCTTGTTGGTGTAGTAACATTAAATTCCGTGATTATGGCATTGGGAGTATCGATAGGAGTCGGCATAATTGCCGGGATAATCCCAGCATATCAGGCATCAAAATTAAAACC
>CAIVOO010000054.1 GCA_903907555.1 uncultured archaeon
AGAAGCTCATTATAGATTGCCTTAGAAGTCTTGAAAGAACTAATCAGCCTTACTTTCTGCTTGGTAGAAGGATACACATGATATTCATACATTCTAAGTTGCATGCAGAGATAGAGTGTAATGAAATATTTAAACGCTACGACGATAAGTTCAGTGTCCAGTGCGATTCATCACTTCATCAAAAATGCAAGGTCTTCTCACACACGAATTATAAAACTTTAAATAATAGCTTCTATTGTGATGGGTCATGAGACATTTTTTTAGCAGCATATGGCATTTTCTCAAAACTCACAAATTCATATTCCTGCTAATAATAATATTAATTGTGATTTCAGGATTTGCAATTAACGGGTATCTTTATGCAAATTTTCTAGTTGGAAATGATATGATAATAAAATTAAGCTCTGACAAGGAGGTAATGTATTTATCTCATGGAGGCTCTGAAGAGATTAAATACGCTGCATCAATCAAGACAAATCCTTTTTGCTCAGCAACATGCAAGTCAACTTTTATTGACATAAGCAACAATAAAGAGATTGACAGCTCTGAATTCACGTTAAGAAGCGGGCTTCCATTAAACAAGGAATACTCCATCAAATCCCCTGAAAAAGGAACAGGAGAGTATCTTTACAGGTTCAATCTCGAATGCAGCAGCTCAAAGACATTCTGGTGCCACACTTCAGGCGAGGCAACAATAAGAAGCATACTCACTATTGTGAATTACGACTTAACCACAAATGAAAAAGCTTTTAAGAGCAAATTAAAATTAGAGCTTTCGCAAAAAATAAGCGATTTGGAATCAATAAACGGAAGATTATCATTTCAAAAAGATTTCACAAACCAGTCAGCAGTTGATTTTGGACTGTCTGATGAGCTTAATTCGCTATCATTGGATTATCAGGATTCTGTGAATGCAATCAAAGATGTCCTAAAAATATGGTATGATCAAGATTACACTGCATTGTCAAATAACCTGCCAAATATTGACAGCCTGATAAAGAATGTAAAGTCAAATTCTGATGTTTTTTCTGAGAAGCTGAGCAATGCATCAAGCAAATACAACCTGCTTATCACATCACTTGATTCTTCCGGCAAAGAGCTGGAAAATCTTACGAGCTCTTATGTGCAGAGTGTGTCTGCCCTGTCAAATATTGACGATTCCATAACAGAGCATAATAATGCTGTAAATTATTTCGGCAAAAAAAACAGTCTTAATGACAAGGAATCTGCATTGGTTGCCTTGAACTTAACAATGACTTCGCTAAGGTCTTCGTTATCTGAAGAGATAAGATTGGAGTCTTTGCAGAAAGATATTGACACGAACATAGAATTTGATTCCGTTTGCAAAATAAAAGGCTATTGCGTGAATCATTCTGACATAATTCAGCTTGCAACGCTTTCAGATTTCGACTTGAATAATTCTTGTGAAGGATTATCCTTGGCAAATAATTATTATGACAGCTTTTCAATTGATTTATCAGCATATCCGAATGCTTCGGATTTCTGGAATGAGATTGATTTGAGAGCAGCGAGCATAAAAACAATAATAGCGGCTGATTATCTTGCAAATCTTCCTCAGGATGGAGCAAATTATGAAATTCTTAGGCAGTTTCTGGAAGCGAAGACAAATTTCGCTGCTTCTGCCGATACAAATACAACCATAGCTTATGGCAATGCAACTTACGACATAAGCAATGCGCTTATTTGGGTGCTAAAACAGCAGAAGCCTTCTGAATGCACAGTTCCCAATTACATTTTCGGGAAGATACTTGCTGCAAATTTCACAAAAATTGATTATTCTGAGGATTATACATCTGAAAGCATAAATGTTAGTGTTGAGGAGCCTTTGCCGAAATGCTGCTTGTTCGGGAAGTGTGAATCCTGTAGAAATATCCCAAATAACTATCCAATCATATTTCTTCACGGGCATGCAATAAGTGTAGGAACATCTGTTGAGTACAGTTTGGATGCTTTCAATAAGATGCAGATAGCTCTTGAAAAAGAAGGCTATCTTAATGTTGGTGCAATTTCAATGTATACAAAGAAAAACACTCCAAATATATGGGCAGAGCTTCCTATCCCTCTGTCAATAAAAGTTAGCTACTATTACGATTCATTCCAGCAGCAGGAAGATTATGTCTTGGTGCAGACTAAGAGCGAGAACATCGACACATATGCTGTAAGGCTCAAGGAAATTCTTGACACTGTTTTCTTCAAGACAGGGAAAGATAAAGTCATCATAATTGCAAACAGCATGGGCGGGCTTGTCGCAAGAAGATACATACAGCTGTTCGGCGAAAACAATGTTGACAAGCTGATAATGATAGGCACGCCTAACAAGGGAATTGTCGGCGCTACAAGGAATTACTGCCAAGTTGTAGGCGGAGAGGCGCTTGAGTGCAGGGACATGGATGCTGACAGTGTTTTCATCAAGAAATTGAATAGCGGTCCAGTTCCTAAAATACCTGTTTATATGATTGTAGGCATAGGCTGCAATATGAAAGAGGGTGATGGCGACGGAATTGTACTTAAAGACCATGCTATTCTTGACTTCGCAACAAATTATTTTGTTTCAGGAACTTGCCAAGGTATTGATTTCATGCATCCTAACATGATTGATGTCAATAAATATCCTGAGGTTTATCAGGATGTAAAAGAAATACTGGCTAATTCTTCTTCACAAGCTCAGCAATAGCTTCAATATGTGGCGTCTGAGGAAACATATCAAACATTGCAACGCTTTTTATCTCATAATCCTTGAATTTTTTAATGTCTTTTGACAGCTTCTCCATGTTGCAAGAAATGTAAATTAAAACTTCGGGCTGAAGTTCTTTTATTTTGTCTATGGCTTTCTGCTCCATCCCGCTTCTTGGAGGGTCTGCTATTATGAAAAGCCCTTTCGGAAGCTTCAATCTTCCTATCTGTTTTGCATCTAAAACAAATGCTTTCGCATTTTTTATTCTGTTGTTTTCTATATTTTTATTTGCCGCATCTATGGACTGCTTGAAATTTTCAACAACAAAAACTTCTTTGAATAAATCTGCGTTTATTATTCCGAATGTGCCGACTCCTGCATACAAATCAAGAAGCGTATTTTCTTTTGTTTCATGTTTTTTTAGCAGCTGATTGACATGTTCCTGCATCTTTTCAGCAACTCTGTGGTTGTTCTGAAAAAATCCCTGCACAGAATAACAGAATTCTTTGCTGAGATATTTTTCTTTCAGCATATCGCTTCCTTTCACGACGAAAAAATCATCTGATGCGCTTTCATCAGTGTCTGGATTATTGTATGTTATTATCACATTATTTGCTGATGTTTTCTTTGCGAACTCTGTGATTTGTTCTGTCGCTTCAGTCAGCTTTGTCGAACTATTTCTTAATACGAATGAAATGGCTGTTTCATTGCCTGATTTTCTTACGACTGCATACCTGAAAGTCTTTATGTCTGTGTTTTTGAAGAAATTCCTCATTTCTGTGATTAAATTATTGATTTCATCCTCTGCAATAACACATTTTTCTATTTCAACTATTTGAGAAGGCTTGTCTTTCTTTCTTAATCCCAATCCATTCGGAATGAAGAGTAATTCTAGCTTGTTTCTATAACGATATTCATTGGCTGAAAAAACTTCTATGCTGTTGTAGTTTATTGCCCTGGCTAAAGCTTTATTCTTGTTTTCCAGCTGCTGCTGGTAATCTATGTGCTGGGCAGTGCATCCGCCGCATACCCCGAAGTATTCGCATAAAGGATTTGCCATTACTCATGATTTTTCCATAAACTATTAAAACCTATTCCTTTCAAACATTTTCTATGGAGCTAATCGAAGAGGCATTCAGGAAACTGTATCCTGACAAGGAATTCAAGCTAAATGGCATCCTGAATTATTCTGGCAGGTTCAGCGACTACAATGCGAATGGCAGGTTCAACAAGTACAACAACACTATCGAAATCAATCTAAGCAAGAAATGGAGAAAGATTGACAAGGACATCCAGATTGGCATGATTCAGGCGTTGATGCTGAAGCTTTTCAAGGACAGAGTTGATTCTTTCTATGTCGATTTGTATAACAATTTCATAAGAAACCTTCACATAGCTGTACCAAAAGACAATATCGATCCAACTTTGGAAAAATCATTTGAGCGAATGAATGACAAGTATTTCTACGGACAGATTGAGAAGCCAAACCTAGAGTTCGGAACAAAATCTTTCAGTAAATTAGGCTCTTACAATTACAAGACAGACACAATTTCAATTTCAACAATTTTCAAGAATAATGAGG
>CAIVOO010000055.1 GCA_903907555.1 uncultured archaeon
AATCCTTTCCTATCCTGACTTGTTCATCAGCGGATACGCAAACTTGCCTACAGGCAGATACAATCTGATTATTACGAATAATGGTTTGGTTAATGGAAAACCAAATATCACAATCACAGTACAATGAACAAGAAAAGCCAGCTTTACATTCTAACAATGGTGATTTTATTAGCTCTGACAATCAGCTTTGTCCTTCCGACGAAAACAGAGTCGCCTGACAAGGGCTTCAAGAAGCTGTACGAGAATTACATCTTCGAGGCGCCGAGGGCTGCGAATAACGACAAGCTTATCGATTTTACGAAAAGGTTTGTTGAGTATTCGCACACCATCGATTCAAACTTCGGGGTTGCGTGCATTTCTGTCGATGACAACATAACAGTCTACAACAAGATTGGGAAAACAATAACAGTTGACGCAATTGATTTGCCTGATTCGCAGAACATCACATTCGCGCACCAGAACCAGACAGCTATAACCTTGGATAGCCAGATTTATTATTTCAACACATCATTGAAAAAAGACGTGAAAGCAGTATTCCTTTCAGAGTCATTATTGGCTAAAAAGATTTATATAAAGGAGTGAACTTATGAACCGCATGAACAAAAGAGGTGTGGACATCTGGGTTTCTTGGGTTCTGATTACAGCGTTTGCTGTAGTGCTTGGGACCATGATGTATTACTGGATGACTTCCTACACGCAGGGCACAACAACTGACGTGACAAACAGAGTTTCTACGGAACAGGGGTGCGATGCTGTTGCGGTAAGCATAGACTCTGCCTGCAAGAATGCGCAACATTTATATATAAATCTTACAAATAGGAAGGATAGGACTGTAGATAATATTATAGTCAGGGCTTTTAATACAACAACCAGCGATTTGGCTGTGAATGAGACAAACCTGACCTTAAGGCCTGGGAAGACTAAGGAGATAAACGTCACAGTCTCAATATCAAACACAAATTATGTTGAGGTCGTGCCAGGAAGCATTGACGGCGAGCTGGTCTTCAGCTGTCCTGACAAGAAGGCAACTGCTAATGTTGCCACGTGTTAAAAAAGAGGTGCGTGAGTGTCAAAGCTTACAGATGTAGAGAAACAGATTATTGACATAGAGCTTGAGAAGTCAAGGCTCAACAGGGAGAAATCAATATTAGTTCTTAACAAAAGCCTATTCCTCTATTTCGCGTTCCTGTTCGTTGCAGTCATAGGGTTCGTCAACGGATATATCTCAAAGTCAATACTTAATCTATTGATAGTCATGGGTTTAGTCGTGCTGATAATAGGCACAGTTCCATACATCCAGACAATGAAAAGCGAGGAGAAAAACCTCGACATGATAGTGCACAGCTTAAAGAGGAAAGAAACATGATGAAACTGAACAAGAAGGGAGTATCGCCATTAATCGCAACAGTACTTTTGATAGCATTCGCAGTCGCATTGGGCGCAGTCGTGATGAACTGGGGGCGTGCTTATGTCGAGGACACAGCGAATTTTGCCCAGCAGAAGTCTGACACAGAGATTAAGTGCATTACTGACGCGAAGCTGGATTTCCTCACTATCGATGGCGTAAGAAAAGTCTGCTTTAACTCTAGCTTTGGAAGCACAGGCGCAGTCCATTTCATAGTCCAGAATACAGGAACAGCCCAGGTAACAGGGCTAACATTGACTGCAATCACTGAAGATGGAATAGACAATAAAACAATCGCAGTGAACCTTTCGAGGTCTGGCTTGTTTAAGGCTGAGATGAACTTCACAACAGCAACAACTTCTGTACAGACATTCAGGATAATACCTCAAATCAAGATTCAGGGCAAGGACACATTATGCCCGAAGAATGAGCTTGTAGAGGATAGTCCTCTTACCTGTTAAAAATGGCAGAGGGTGTCAAAAGGGCAACCCTTATTATTTTTCTTTTGTCTGTGTTCATCCTTCTTGCTGTATTTATTTTCATGCATACGATGGACATATGGAATACTAACAAGAATGCAAGTGTTGTTGGAAAGGAGAAAACTATTAGATGCACAGGGATTTTCTATCAGGTGAAGCTGGATTCCCTGAAATATTCCAATGGAATTCTGCAGTTTGATATTGACAACAGGGCAGGGGATGTGTTTGACACGCTTATTGTCTACGGCGATAATCAGACTGTTGAGTACAACTTCACAAGCCTTGACATACTCCCGATACAGACAATCAAGATTCCTATAAGGATTATTAACTCATTCTCAACAGCTGTGAAAGGCTGCGAAGAAACAAAGAAACAGTTCACGGTATAAAATGCAAACCAGCAAAGACTTGAACCATTATGCATCTCTCGAGCCTGAGCATGTCTTCAAGGAGCTTAACTCTTCGATTACAGGATTGCCTGAGCACGAAGTCAAGTCAAGGATAAAGCAGTTTGGAAAAAATGTTTTTGTTGAGAAGAAGGAGCTTAACATAGTTTTTGAGTTCCTGTCCTATTTCTGGAGCCCTTTGTTGATAATACTTATGGTGGCTGCGGCAATATCTGCATATTTCGGCGAAGTCACAAATGCAATCATTATTGGTGTAATGATATTTTTGAGCGCTGTCCTTGATTTTTATGAGGAGCACACTGCAGGAAAGGCTGTTGAGAAGCTGAAGGAATCTGTCAAGACAACAGCGACAGTCATTCGTGACGGGAACAAGGTTGAAGTCAAGATACATGACATCTGCGTCGGCGATATAATATTTTTGAGTGCAGGAGATATTGTTCCTGCTGACGCAAGGATCATCTCTGCGAATGATTTTTTCGTAAATCAGTCTGCATTGACTGGGGAGTCATTTCCTAAAGAGAAGTTCGCATCAAGAGTTCATTTAAAGAATCCTTCTATTGATGAGCTAGATAATATTGTCTTTTCAGGAACAAGCGTTGTGACAGGCTCTGCAACTGCGATTGTCGTGATGATTGGGCAGAACACAGAGTTCGGCAAGATAGCTGCG
>CAIVOO010000056.1 GCA_903907555.1 uncultured archaeon
AAAGGCTGCTGATATATGCTCCTGACTTCCTTACATACCGGTATGTTTTTTTGATTTGCTGCTCCAACTCGGGTGGAAATTTGTAGGTTGAAGCAGTCCCTGAAGAAAAAATAATAGTTTCAGGTAAAGATTGAAGAGAAATATTCCTGTCGATATAGGGTCTTTCCCCGGTAAGCACAACTATATTGAAATCATTTTTTCTCAACCATCTGCTTCTCAAAGAATCTGTTATCATTATTTGTTTAGTTCCGGCTTTGAATGACATATTCCTCCCTTTATAATTAATAAGCTTGATTTTAAGACCCTTCGCAGCAGCATGTCTGAGAACCTCTGTGGGAATGGAATCGTTTCTGGTAAGCAGATTCAGGATATTTCCCGTTCGTATTCCTGTTGTCGGAAACGAAGGATTGTTGTACACGATCAGTTCATTTGTTTTTAAATTGTCTATTTTTTTGATATTTATTGCTATGGCAAATGCGATAAAGGCTGCAACCGGATATCTGATGCTGAAGGGTTGCTTTCTTAAAAGAAAATACACCAGAAGAGAAATAGCTAATGACAGGAAAATACATTCGATGGTCGTCATACCAATTTTGTCAATTGTTGAATAAGGGAGCGAAGCCGCTGTGGCAGTCAGGTATTCAGTCAGTCCGGTTAGCTTGTCCATCAAGTAAGCCAGGAACTCTGAAACCGGAACAATTGCATATGTCAATGGCACCAGGCATCCGATTATAATAAGAAGTGAAGAAAGCGGAACAATTATTACATTGGTCAGAATGAAATACACCGGGAATCTGTTAAAAAGCATTATTGTCAGTGGCAGAGTTCCGGCTTGTGCTACAAGTGTCACAACGACTGATTGCCAGATCTTGTCGGGAAGCCATTTTCTGAACTGAAGTTTTAGATAAAGATCCTGATAAAAGCCTATGATATAGATAACTGCAGCATATGACAGGAGAAATCCGGCGTCTGTAATTACCGAGGGTTTTAAAACGATAAGAACAAGTGCAGATGCCAATACCGAATTTATGCTGTTCGCTCTCCGGCTCATGAGATTACCGGCCTGAAGAAAGGAGAACATAAGTGTAGCCCTGAGAACGGAAGGACTCAATCCGGTTACGAATGCAAATGCCCAAAGAATCAGAAGGGTTATCAGTATTCTAAGAATATTTAGTTTTCCTTTTAAGAAGAAAAGCAGGTTGAAGACAAACAAGCTCAGGATTACTGCATGCAATCCTGAAACGGCCATAATATGCATAATACCGGCATTTATAAATATTTGTTTGACCTCAGGTTCCAGATGGTTCTTTTGTCCGAGAGTTATAGCTGAGACCAGTGCTAATCGCTCTCCTTTTATTCCCCGTTCTTCAAACATTTTGATAATTCTTTCCCTGATAATCAGAGCTGAATATTTTAGTTTTCTGTGTTCCGGGGACGTATAGGCAATAATATTCTTTTTCCCTGTAAAAGCATAGTATCTGATGCCTTTGGATGCCATAAATGATTTATAATCAAATTCAGACGGATTTCCTCTGTTTTCAATTTCCAGTGGTG
>CAIVOO010000057.1 GCA_903907555.1 uncultured archaeon
ATTGTTGTTTATTGCCAGTATGGACTGTTCATCCTTCTCGCTTACCATCTCGATGGATGTAATCTCTGGGCTTATTTCATAAGAAATCCTTACAGGCAAACTATTGCGGACATTTTCCTTGAAAAATCTCTTTGCATTAGCTAAATCATTCCAGTGATAGCAGGTTACGCTCATTAAATTGTCTTTTGTAACGACAAACTGCTTACCAATATACACTACATTCTTAGGGTCGCCTCGATAATTGCACGTGATAGAGCCGATTGGCATCACGCTGCCTATCAACCCGCCGTCTATAAGAGTTGCAAGGTTCCTGCATTCTGCAATATTCACTTTTTCAAAGAGCTGCTTGTAAAGCGGGATGAAATAATCTTCAAACAGTCCTTCATTTTTGCCAGTCTTGCTGTCTTTTTTTGAGAATGTTTTTTTTGAAAGTTCTTTGATATAGCTTTCGCAAATCTCACCAATACTTAGTCCAGGATTGAAACTGTTGCACATTGACGAATACTTGTCTTTCAGGTCTTTCCATCTGCTTTTTCCATACCAGGAAAAATATTCTCCCATAATCATCCTGGCTTCTGCGATAGTGCTTGTCTCTCTCAGAACTATCTCATACAACTTGTCTCTTTTTTTCCGGTTGTCCCTTTCGGGCATGAGCTTCGCGAAATTAGCCAGCACTCTTTCAATTTTTTCCTTTCCAATTTTATTTGATGACAAGGTTTTTGATAGTTTTTTTGCGTATGCTCCGTTAACAAGAATGTCCACATGCTCGCAAGCGCCTTTTCTATTCCTTGCATTGCTAAACCAGTCTTCAAAAAATACATCAATGAATTCATTGCATTGTTCTGTGTTGACTTCTTGCAAAATCGGCGCAAGCATCAATTCAGCATATCTCTTGAATGAGAGCCTGTAATCTTCCTTTGTTGGGTTGTCAAAGTCAATATCCCCGAAGTTCCATTGATATATGTATTTCAGGACTGAATCCTTATCCCTCTCTTTCCATATCCTGTTGAAATTTATGTGAGGAGTCTCATCAGAGCCTGTGATTACTTTCAACCCTTTTATGTCATATACAGGCCTGCGTGTTATTGCTCCTATGCATTTTTTTAGGACAAAGCTAAGTGGAGCCTTGATTCTTGCGCGAATCCTCCTGATTTTTGAAGATCCGCCTTCAACATTGCGAAGCACTATTGCGCCATCTTCTTCGCTGTAAGAAAACTCGCCAACAGTCTGCGGATTAACTGCCACTATTATTTTGTCAGCCTTTCTGTACAAATCAACACTGCTCCTGATTACAACTTTTTCTGCCTCTTCAAATATCAACTCAATTGTCTTTTCTAAATTTCCTCTAAGCTTGTCGACGTTGCTCACTTTGCCGTCTATTATGCTTTTTATGTCTTCAATTAGTCCGTTGCTTGCCTTTAGAATTGCGTCTGCCATTAACTTATATCTCTCCAGAATGATTTTGTGAATATAGGTGGATCTGATTTCTTCTTGTTTTTTTCAAGCTTATGGTCCATGCCGTCAATTTTAAACCTTCTTCCAGCTGCGCCCGCTATTATGTGCTCTTCGAAAACGCCCCTCCAGACTGTTGCATACTTGTATAGCGCAACAGGGTCATTTTTTATCTCTGCCTTGAGCTCGTCATTCCCGAGAAGTATGCTGTTGAATGTTTGGATTATTCCGTCAAACTCGCTTCCTGCTCTCTTTTTCGTAACCCTGTGAAAATCCAGCGACTCCATGTATTTTGCCAGGTTGGTATTGATTTTTTTTGTTATAGATGGATTATTAACTTTTTCCGAAAGATTTGCCTGTTCGATAAGCATTCTTTGCAGGGCGCAAACCTTAAGTTTCATTATCAGCTTGTCTATCACTTTCTCGCTCTGCGCAGCTATTTCCATCTCTGCCATCTTATCTTCAACTTCCTGTATGAAATATGCGTTTTTATACCCTACTTCATATATTCTTTTGAATGGTTCAAGCTTTTTTACATCTCTTGTGTTGTGAAGCCTGTCGCTTAGCTTGACCAGAATTGCTCTTAATGTGTTTGGCGTGTCTTCGAAATTTATTATCCTGCCTCCATGTTTTGTGGTGAAAAAGTTTGCCACTTCATTGACAAAATCATCAAGCTTCGCATTCACTTCTATGTCTGGGAGTATGCGGCCTAAGTGCCTTATCAGCTCCTGCCTGTCAATTTTCTCAACTTTTTTGTCTTTTGGGTAGAGAAGGTGCCTCAAATATGTGTAGTAGCTGACATCACTTGTCCTGCTTAAACTTTCAATAACATCCATGACAGAAACCAATGTCTGATTGTATTTTCCAGGGAATTCGAGAAGTTGAGCATGCGAGTATAGCTGCAGTCCTAAATTGTAAAATATCGCGCTTGCCTGGTCGTGATATGCAGAAGCCACCCTTTCAGGCATTTCGCCTTCAATTATGCCAGGAGCTAAACTGCTTTTAACCCACCCGTCTGTGTGCTCTTCCACCTCGTCATGCCATAAGCTCGGGATAAGAACTCTTATGCTTTCACCCTGCTTTGCAAGAGTCCTCGCGATTTCTATGCCGTGCAGCGCGCGGGGGGATTCGCTTTGTCTCCTCTCTCCCATTTCGAGATATATCAAGTGGTTAAGTGCGAATCTTAGAAGGCTTTTTTCATCAGGAGATTTGTTTCTTCGCGAGCCCGTGATCAAATAATCTAAAATTTCATCCAATGCATCTGCATGTTTCTTGTTTGCAATGTAATAGCTGTTTGCAAACCTTTCCCTTTCTTCC
The DNA here is from genome assembly GCA_903907555.1 of uncultured archaeon. Lineage (GTDB taxonomy): Archaea > Nanobdellota > Nanobdellia > Woesearchaeales > CAIVOO01 > CAIVOO01. The sequence goes on from CAIVOO010000057.1 coordinate 2,770, forward strand.
TCGTCTTTTGTTGTCGGATCCCTATCAATCTGCCTGAGCTTGCTTACAAACCCACCAACTGCATTATTGACTCTTGTTATGTATTTTTCTGGTTGAGGATGTGCTATCTGAGCTTCAACATCTTTAATGTGCTCGGTGCAATCGTCTGCATTTCCTAAAATTTCTTTTATTTTGTCTTCTTCCCTGTACAAGGCTTCAACAAGACTCTGTTTAGTATTGCCTACCTGCAATTTTATTTCAGAATATGCCTGCTGTGTGGCTATAGTTGCAAGAGGCAAGCCTGATATTGATTCATTCATATATGCACAAACGATTTCCGAACTTTATAAATCTTTCTCTCGTTACTACTGTCAAGTACTACTATTCCAGATATCGTCGCCAACCCAGTGCAGGTTCTTGACTGCCTTGCCTGTTTTCATTGAAGAAAGCTCATCGGCAGAAACAAGCATCTTTCCAACAGCCAAAGGCTTCCTGTTTTTCTCATCAATCACTGAAACTATCTCATCTTTGGCAAAATCATCCCATGCAACAATGCCTGGGCGCATTATGTCAGCCCCTGAAACAACAAATTTCACAGCACCCATGTCAACAGTTACTGTTTTTAGAATATGGTTACTAAGTATGTATCTTAATGTTGGAATCCATTCATCATCAATCAAGAAAAAAGAAGTGACGTTGTTTATCGAAAGAAATTTTTCATCAATTATTTCCATCCTGTCTTTTTTAGTTAAAGCTATTTTGTACTTAGAAATCTTTTCAGAAAATTCCTCAATCTCCCTCTTGCTAAGCTGTTTTCTCATTTTTTATAAACTCAATAACTTTCTCAAACTCATTCCTTCTTAGAAGCTTCACGTTCTTTTCAAGCGTGTTCTCATGCATTCCGCTTTTTTCAAGTTTTTCAGCTATGATTTTTTTGGTCAAGTCAGTATTTCTAAGAAGATAATCCCTGATTGCATTCTTGAGCTTCTTGTGGTTCATCCAGTAAATGTCCTGAATTATCTTTTCATCGCTGCTCGGGGATTTTTTTGTTATCCTGGCGATTACTGATGAAACCTTTGGCTCTGGGCTGAACGCCTGCGGAGGAACCAGCTCAATTATTTCAATGTCAAGAAACGCCCTTGCTATGTAGCTTAATGGCGTATCATCCTCTTTTATTCCTGAAATAAACTTTTCAGGAAGCACAAGAACTGCTGTGCGGAATTTTGAAAGGAATAAAGTCCTGAATATCGGCTCGCATAATGAATAAGGAAGTGCAGAAATAATTACGTCATGTTCTAATCTGTCGCCCAATTCAAGTATGTTTCCCTGAATGATGTTTGCGTGCTTGAATCTTTTCTTTAATTCCTCTGCAAGCGTTTCGTCAAGTTCGACAACTGTCAAATCGCACTTCGGAATCTGAGCTGTGATATTTCCTGTCCCGCCGCCAATCTCCAGCACATTGTCTGTAGATTTTATTTCTGCTGCCTTTACTGCTTTTTTAATGACATCCTGGTCTATCAGGAAATGCTGGTCAAATAGTATGTCTTTCATAGTGCCTTCTTCAACTCGCTAATTTTTTTTATTTTATAATCGACATATTTGTAATTTTTGTTTTTTCTTTCTCTCGCCCACCTGCCGAACACAATCCATGCTGTTTTCATTCCCATTGATTTCGGGACTTTTAAGTCTATCTCTGGCTTGTCGCCAACCATGAGGCATTCTTTTGGTTTGACTTTCAATTTTTTTATTGCTGCAAGCCACATTTTCTTCGATGGCTTGTTTGTTCCGATATTTGCGCTGTTTATTATTGCGTCAAGATAATTCCATATGCCTATCTTTTTTATCTTGGCATTTTTCCTTGCAACAGCGCCGTCAGAATCAGTCACTAAAGCCAATTTGTATTTATTTTTCAGATAATTCAGC
>CAIVOO010000058.1 GCA_903907555.1 uncultured archaeon
TGAACTGAGAAAAATATTTGACAATCTTGTAAATGCGCGAAAATAACATAATTTTTTCTAGTGTGGGCGGCAAACGATTGATTGTAACTATCTTTCTTGTTAGCATGGGGATTAGAAAGTTATGTTAGATGTGTTCTTCTACCACGTCCCCATGCCCCAAGCATGATGCGATTATCGAAAACACGCTTTCTTGCTCTTGCAGTGATGGTGGGTGGTAGGGCATAAACAAAACTGAAAGCGCAACTTAGGATTCCCTCCCATAATTACAATATAGTGCTTTCTCACTATTATAGCGACGAAACCTTTATATACTACCAGTTATAGAATACGTCTTGAGGTGTAATTCTCAAGAGTTTAATCAAGGTGTTAATCATGGAAGAGCAATTAAAAACTGGAACAACAACATTGGGTTTGGTTTGCAATGATGGTATTGTCTTGGCAGCGGACAAGAGGGCTACTACTGGCTATTTCATAGCCAACAAGAATGTTACGAAAGTCCACGATATTAATGACAAGCTTGTCTTGACTATGGCAGGAACAGTCTCGGACATACAACTTTTAATCAAGTTAATCAAGGCAGAATTGAAGCTGAAGAAGATGCGAACTGGAAGGGACTTGACTGTCAAGGAGGCAGCAAACCTGCTTGCAGGAATGGTATATTCAAACATTAGAAAGTTCAGCGTAATACCTGGAGTATCACACTTCATCCTTGGAGGCAAGGACAAGACGGAATTCCACTTATACGATGTTTTCGCAGACGGCTCAATAACAGAGATTGACGATTATGTTTCTTCAGGCTCTGGAAGCGTCATGGCTTATGGAGTGCTTGAGACATTATACAAGAAAAACATGTCCGTAGACGAAGGAATCAAATTAGCGGCAAAATCATTGAATGCAGCAATACAGCGTGATATCGCTTCTGGAAGCGGATTTGACATTGTGACCATAACAAAGGACGGAATCAAGAGAGTGGTTTCGAAGGACCTTCCTGTAAAAGTCGAAGCCTGATTCTAAATAGAAACAAATTTTTATTTTTATTTAAATTTGGAGGAAATACAAAATGCCAGATATTATTAAAGAAATGATTAGCAATCTCCCTGAAGGAAAAGTCTGCGATGCAGTTTTCGAGGGAGCGAACATAGTTCTTTATACTAAGGATATTGACTTTTTCTTGGACAACAAGGGCATGATAAAAGGCCTGGTTGACATGTTCAAGAAAAGGATTGAGTTAAGAGCTGATCCCTCAGTCACAGAGCCTCAGGAGGAATCTGAAAAAATCATAAGAAAGCTGATTCCTGAAGAGGCAGGCACTGGAAACATAATCTTCGACACGAACAGGTCAAGGGTTATTGTTGAGGTTGACAAGCCAGGAGTTGCTATTGGAAAGCAGGGTGAAATTCTTAAGGAAATCAAGGAGAAAACAAAATGGTCTCCATTAATCAGAAGAATGCCTGCAATCCGCTCGCAGCTGATTGAAAACATAAGGGCTGTCCTTTACCAGCATTCTGATTACAGAAGAAAATTTTTGGACAAGATAGGGCACAGAATTTACGACGGATGGACCAGGGGAAAAAAGAATGAGTGGGTGAGGGTTTCATATTTAGGCGGAGCAAGGCAGGTAGGAAGATCATGCTTGTTGCTGCAGACACCTGAATCAAGAATCCTGCTTGACTGCGGAATTAATGTTGCATCAGACGACCAGACATACCCGCATCTCGAAGCGCCTGAATTCAAGATTGACGAATTAGATGCTGTAATAATCAGCCATTCGCACTTAGACCACTCAGGGCTTGTCCCGTACCTTTTCAAATTCGGATACAAGGGACCTGTTTATTGCACAGCTCCGACAAGAGATGTAATGTCATTGCTGCACCTTGACTTGATTAAAATCGCGCAGTCGGAAGGGAAAGAGCCGATTTACACAAGCGACGACATCAAGGAAATGGTGAAGCACACAATCTGTTTAGGATTCGAGGAAGTTTCTGACGTGACGCCAGATGTAAGAATCACATTCTACAATGCAGGGCACATCTTGGGAAGTTCATTAGTTCATTTGCACATCGGAAATGGCTTGCATAATTTAGTCTACACAGGCGACCTGAAGTACGGAAGGACGCAGCTGCTCGAGCCTGCAAACACGATGTTCCCAAGAGTTGAATCGCTTTTGATAGAAAGCACTTATGGCGGAAAAGACAATGTGCTCCCTCCGCTTGCCGAGGAAGAGGCAAACCTGAAGCAAATAATCAAGGAAACAGTTGCCCGCGGCGGGAAAATCCTCATGCCAGTTCTCGGTTCAGGAAGAGGGCAGGACATGATGATAATGATTGAAGGAATGGTAAGAAGCGGAGAGCTTGAAAAAATACCAGTCTATATTGACGGAATGGTATGGGATATCACGGCAATCCACACAGCTTACCCTGAATTCCTTAACAGCAATATCAGGAAGCAGATTTTCCACAAGGACGAGAATCCATTCCTTTCAGACATATTCAAGAGAGTCGGCTCGCCGAAAGAGAGACAGCAGGTTGTCGAAGAAGCCGGACCTTGCGTTATTCTAGCAACTTCTGGAATGCTGCAGGGCGGACCATCTGTTTATTACCTGAAACAGTTGGCATCAGGCTCAAAGCATTCACTGGTATTCACATGCTACCAGCCTGAAGGCTCGATGGGATACAGAATCAGGGGCGGAGAGAAATCATTCGTTGTCATGAACGAAGCGAACGGAAAACCAGAGCCTTTGGAAATTAAAATGGATGTCCATAAAATAGAAATCACAGACCACTCAGACAGGAAACAGCTGATGAACTACATCTACAAATGCGACCCAAGGCCGAAGCGCGTGATAATAAACCACGGCGAGAACTCAAGAGCATTGGACCTGGCATCTTCTATTCATAGAACATACAGAATAGAAACTCAATGCCCGAGGAATCTGGAAGCTGTGAGGGTTAGATAGAATCCACAACGCTTATAAATAAAAACACCTCTTTCTGGGAGATGGCCAAAAAATCTGCTAAATCTGAACCTAGTTTCAAGGATACCAGCCAGATTAAGGTATCGAAGAGAGTTGTAGACCAGGTCATAGGCCAGGATGAGGCTGTTGAAATAGTCAAGAAAGCTGCTTCCCAGCAAAGGCATGTTCTCCTGATAGGCGAGCCAGGCACTGGAAAGTCCATGCTTGGGCAGGCGCTGGCTGAACTGCTGCCTGGAAAATCTGAATTGGAAGATGTTCTTGTCTATCCTAACGAAAAAGATCCTCAGAAGCCGTTGATAAAAACTTTCAAGGCAGGAGAGGGCGAGAAGGCAATCATGGGAATAAGGACTGCCTTGGAGTCAGGCGTTGCAACAAGAAGATTCATGCTGATACTTGTCGGAGGCGGAATACTTTTTTTTGGGGCAATGATGCTTTGGAAATTATTCAAGGACACACAGTATGGTCCTTTGGCAATTGTGAGCGGTGTCGGAAACATTGTCTGGATTGTTCTGCTTTTGGGATTCCTTATGGCAAGCGCACCAAAGTTTGGGAAGATGCTGAAAGGATTTGCAATGGTTCCAAAGCCATTAGTCACGCATCCGTCGAACGGCAAGGCTCCGTTTGTTGACGCTACAGGAGCACATGCAGGTGCCCTTCTCGGCGATGTACTTCACGATCCTTTTCAATCGGGAGGATTTGAAACTCCTGCGCACGAGAGAGTGGAAGCAGGAATGATACACCGCGCAAATAAAGGCGTATTATTTGTTGACGAGGTTGCAAACCTGAAACCAGAATCTCAGCAGAGCTTGTTGACAGCTTTGCAGGAAAAAAAATTCGCAATCACAGGACAATCAGAAAGATCATCAGGGTCATTAGTTCACACAGAAGCAGTTCCCTGTGACTTTGTTTTAGTCGCTGCAGGAAATGTTGAAACAGTCCAGCAGATGCATCCAGCTTTGCGTTCAAGAATCAGGGGTTATGGCTATGAAGTTTACATGAAAGAAACTATGACTGATAATCCTGAAAACAGGCTGAAGATTGCAAGATTCATTGCACAGGAAGTTACTAAAGACGGCAAGATTCCGCACTTCAGCTCTGCAGCTGTTGACATCATAATACAGGAAGCGAGAAGGAGAGCCAACAGGAAAAATCATTTGACATTAAGATTAAGAGAGCTTGGCGGATTAATAAGAGCAGCTGGCGATATCGCAGTCGAGAAAAATGCAAAACTGGTAGAGCCTGTCCACATACAGCTTGCAAAGAAAAATGCAAGGACTCTTGAGCAGCAGATGTCTGACAAGTTCATTGAGATGAAAAAAGAGTATGAAATAATAAAAACTTCAGGCACTCAAGTCGGAAGAGTGAACGGCCTGGCAGTCATCGGAAGCGCTGTTGCATTCTCAGGATTACTGCTGCCAATAGAAGCAGAAGTCGCTCCAGGCGGAAAAGAGATGGGAATCGTCGCGACAGGAAAGCTTGGCGAGATAGCAAAAGAGGCAATAAAGAATGTTTCCGCAATCATCAAGAAAATGTTCGGCGAAGATATCAAAGGGAAATATGACATTTACGTACAGTTTTTACAAACATACGAAGGTGTTGAGGGAGATTCTGCGTCAATAGCAGTTGCGACAGCAGTAATCTCTGCATTCAAGCATATCCCAGTAAGGCAGGATGTTGCAATGACAGGCTCGCTTTCCGTGAGAGGAGAAGTACTGCCTGTCGGCGGAGTGTCTGCAAAAGTTGAAGCTGCAATAGATACTGGAATAAAAACAATAATAGTTCCTGCATCAAACCTGAAAGACATAGTGCTCGATCCTGAAAAGCTGAAAAAAGTCAAGCTTGTGCCAGTATCAAAGATATCAGAAGTGCTGAAAGTGGCGCTTGACTGGAAAGGAAAGGAAAAAGTCCTGAAGGCGATATTGGAAGTAAACGGGTACTAATTCGAATCTTTTCCGTCGAGTATATAACAATCTATAAAAACCTAGAAGCCATTTCTCGTCGTATGAAACCTTATGTTGGGATAACAGGAGCTGCATCCAAGAAAGAAGCTGATGCAGTGCTGAAAGAATTCGCAAATGCAGGATTCACAATGCAGTCAGGGCATGTTCCGATGCTGGGCATTCTCGTTTCCTACAAAAGGCTTATGGGAATACCTCAGGACAATCTGCAGTTTCCAAGATTCCAGGAAGTTTACTTCCTGCTGAAGCAGGGAGCAGGAAAAGCTCTTACAATGGTGCATTACAACTCGAGAGAAATCTCCACTTTAAGCGATCAGGTTTACAGGATTTTCAATCATCTTTATCGCGACGATGTATGCAAGGCGGTTCAGCTGAACATCACGTGGCCTGACATAAAGCAGGTTAAGCAGATAAAAAAGGATTTTCCTGAGATGCAAATAGTTTTTGAGGCTAACAAGACAGTCCTTGAAGGAAAATCAGCAGGAGATGTTGCGCAAGGCATAAAGCAGTACGGAAGCCTGATTGATTATGTCCTTATCGACCCTTCCGAAGGCAATGGTGAAGAGTTTGATGTTAACAATTCAATACATATTTATCAAGAGCTGAAGGACAGGCTGCAAAATGTGACAATCGGGTTTGCAGGCGGATTCACAGGAGAGAATGTTGAGGAAAGGGTGCAAAGGCTTGCCTCTGCATTGGGCAATACAGATTTCTGCATCGATGCGCAAGGCAAGTTGCGGGACAAGGTTGGTGAAGCATACGGACAGGACAAGCTGAACATTAAGAAAGTCAAGGCTTATCTGCAGAACGCTTCAAAGATTTTAAAATAGTTAAATTATTATAACCTATTCTTATTTTATTTGTTATGCTCACACAAAAACAGCTCGCGATTATCCTGACGCAATTCAGCGAGTTTGCAAAGCCGAGTGCTTCTCTTGAGCAGTACAAGACAAATCCAGACATTGCTGCGGAAATTCTTTGGTCTGCAAAAATGAATGGCGATATTGAAGGCAAAACAATCGCAGACTTAGGCTGCGGCACAGGAATTCTCGGAATTTCTGCAATTCTTTTGGGAGCGAAGAAAGTTTTCTTTGTAGATGTTGATGAAAGCGCTTTGATGCTTGCAAAGAAAAATCTTGAGTTTGTGAAAAACAGGTATCAACTGAAAAACCTGAAGAACAGGGCAGAATTCATTTTATCAGATATTGTTCCATTCAATGAGAAGGTGGATGTAGTTTTGCAAAATCCGCCGTTCGGGGTTCAGAAAGAGCACGCAGACAGAAAATTCCTATCAAAAGCTTTTCAGATAGCTGATGTTGTTTATTCATTCCACAAAACAGAGTCACAAATATTTCTCGACCAGTTTTCAGAAGACAATGGATTCAAGATAACGAGATACTTTGAATTCGATTTCCCTCTCCCGAAAACTCAGAAGTTTCATACCCACAAGACATACAAATTCAGGGTCGGATGCTGGAGATTCGAGAGAATCAAACAATCATGAGGCAGTTGTAAATCACATGTTCAGCTACAGGATGATTGCTGTATCTTTGTTTTATCATTTTAGCAACAACTTCAGGAGGCTCTCCTGGCCTTGATGCGCTTTTGCATACCAGATCTGTCAAATCTGCTATTTCGAGTATCTGTTTTTTTATCTGAATTTCCCCATTAGGACTGGGATTTACTGATGCGATTTCAAGAGCGACAGGATAAACTTTGCCGACAGGGCTTAAGTCAACCTTTGGCCTTGGTCTGTAATCAATCCTTTTTTCTTCTTCAGGCATTTCGCTCGCAGCCTTCACCTGTCTGTCATAGCCGTGAAGCACGGCTGCTGCAAGCATCTCCTGTACTTCAACGCAGGCTTTGCTAAGGACTTCAAACTTCAGAGCAAGCTCGCCTGCCATTATGCTAGTTCGCAGGCAGTGCATGTAAACATCAGGATCCTGCATTCCCATCAGAATGTTGGTAAGGTAAACATTTATCCTGTCATGCTCGAGGACTGTTGCAAGATTTTCAGTAACTTCTGGGTGTTTTACTTCGAAGCAGATATTTTCTTGTCTTTTAAGGTCTGCAAGCGCCATCTGAACTAGATTGGTTGTGTTATTAGAAAACCCTTCATATTTTCCAACTTTTCTGTTAGGTTCGACAGCCATACA
>CAIVOO010000059.1 GCA_903907555.1 uncultured archaeon
TACAGAGGAATTTTCAGAAGATCCATTCTATCTCGAACAGAAAAAAGAATTCAACAGGAAAGAAGTACTTTACTTCCTGACTCTAAACAAGATGAAAGAAAAATGCAACATAAAGCAGACAATAGTCTCATTTTTTTACAGAAAGAAGGAATTCTGCGACAAATGCGATGCGCAGTCCTTCGTATTAAGGGATATCAAGCTTCAACTTGAAGAGAAAGGGAAAAGCGATGAACTCGCAATATTCTCATTTGACGTTGACACCAACTTAACAACTGTCAACCTGCTCACTAAATTCTACAATACATCAGAATACCCATGCACAGTGATTGAAAATGAAGTGCTTTGCGGAATAAAAAGCGGCGAGGAATTGAAGCAGGCGCTGTGCAGTAAAGGAAATCTATCTATATGCTAAGGCTCATATTTCCATATCCAAATTTCGTTGTTGTAGAAGACTTGCCTGAACTTGCTGCTTCCGAGGACGAACAGCAGGCCATCATCTTCTTCCAATGATTTCTTCATCTCAGCATCAAACAATATGTATGAGATGTTGTATTTTTGAAGGATAGCTTCTGTGTTCTCGAGAACTCTTGATTTCATAATCTTTTCGGAATCATCAATAATAGAAGAGAACTCTGGCTGCCTCATTGAAAAATCATCAAGCAACGGCTTTCTTCCTGAAACAGATTCTATCAGGAATCCGTTCTTGTATTGCGAAAACACAATATTTCCCTCGCTTGAGTGCTTGCCAAGCCATTCAAAGCCGCTAATTTTCTGATGCGAAGGATCTGAGCTTATCATTCTTGTGCCTGCTGAAACAGAAGAGAATACTAACCCGCAAATCAGCAGGAAAACCATCAGCTCCTTTATCAAAGTAACTTTCCACTCTTTTTTCACAAGTCTCATTAATCCAGAGCCTGCGAATATCGCGACAAAGAAATTAAGGAAAATCAGCTTCTCAACAGTAAGGTATAACGAAAATATTACCAAAGCTATGAAAGGGTACAAGGCAAACTTGGTTTCCTTCCACATCTCAGCAATTCCCATAAAGAAAAAGATTATTGTGAATAATGACAGCCCTGCAATGTTGCCGAAATCAGAAAGCAGGGCTTCGATAAAGCTTGATGGAGGGGCTGAATAGATTGTTATCAGATAGCTTCCGACAATTACGTTGAATCCGAAAAGGACTAACACAAATGCAATTATCTTCCACAAAGATTTTCTTTCAAAAAAATAGTATGTTGCAAGCAAGATTGCAATCAATATTGAAGTGAAATAATCCGGCGCAGCAAGAAGAAAGACAGCCACAGAGCTTATGGAAACAGCCTCATTTCTGCTCAGGAACATGAAAAAACCCAGCAGTATGCTAAAAACCCTCAATGAGTTGGGAGATGAAGTCGTGAATGTGTAAATGAATACAGGAGAGACTATGCTTATCAGCACAGTATACATCACACGCTCATTGTTTCTTATGAATTTTGAGAGCAGGAGATAAAAGAGATAGACAGACAGCACTCCGAATATTATTGGCAAAATTTTTGACCAGGCATCATATCCTCCTAGATAAGACATGTAATGAAGCAAGTAGTGATAAGTCGTTGCATCTTTCGGAAGATTTTCCGCAAGCATCTTGTGATAATAAGCCTGCTCTCCGATAAGCGTGTCTGAAAAAATAAAATGCCTTATAACTGGAACTGCTGATAGTACAAAAAATGCAGTTAACAAGCAAATCATTAGCACTTTTTGGTTTTTCATTTTAGCTCACATGTTATTTGATAAAGCTCTGCATCGATATCCATTTTTTTGAAGCATCTTTCATCAGTAATATAGCTTATCTTGTAAATCTCCAGCTCCTTCTTGCCGTGCTCTGACAGGAATATGTAATTAACTTTGTATTCCCTGAAAAAATCAAAAGCAGAAGTTTCATACTGCGATAAAAACATTTCAAGCACATCACCATACCTTGTAGTAACGTCCGGGGATAGTATGAAGTTTTTGTCTATTACATTTTTTCTTTTGCCTATAGCGCTTAGAATATGCCCCTCTTCTGGCTGAACAGCAACAACGGAATTTTTTGGTGTGTTCTCAGATATCCACTTGAATGCCAAAATATCCTTGTCGCTTGGCAGGCCTGCCTGGTTTTCTTTGGAATAAACAAAGGTGGGAATTACAGAAGTAACAACAAAACCTGCAAGTATTATCAAAGTAAGATAGGTGTAGTATCTTGAAAAATGCGTCTTCCTGACATAAGACAGTATTGAATTGAAAGTTCCTGCAGAAAGTATTGTAATCGTGAATCCGAAGATGATTATTCCATATATGATTGGGATTAGCTTGAACCAGAGAAGAACTGCTGTAACAAAAATTATTGAAATCAACAGGCTATTAGCCCTTGTCCTTCCTGAAAATTTTGCCTCTGCAAATGAGAACTTGTATATTGCGTATAATCCGAAAAACAGCTGAAAAA
>CAIVOO010000060.1 GCA_903907555.1 uncultured archaeon
AACTCTTTCATTAGTTTGTCCTAAATTTTCGATTATTTTTTTCTCAACTTCTTTATCTGTCGCAACACAAATAACCTCGTCAAATAACTTTGAATCCCTTTCAATATTTTTAATGAAATCAGAATTGCCCGTCTCAATCTCAACAGCAGCTTTTATATTGCCATTCATAACAATAATATCAGGTTTGCCGTTAATATGCTCTTCAACCAAGACGTCGAACCCTTTATGCTTGTAATATTCACCGATTTTGTTTTTCCAGAATTTGTGCTCAATACTTTCCTTGTAGTCTTTTGCCGCATAGCCCAGGTCGGTTAATGCAGCCCTGCCCTTGGAAGTCAACTCAAACAGCAGTATTCTGTATCTGCTCGTAACAATTATATTAGGCCTGACAAAGCCTTCTGAGACAAGCAGCCTTTTATAATAATTTCCGCGGTTAGGATTAAGTTGAAGCCTTTTATATCTTCCCGTCAGGGGAGATATGGGAAATTTGAATATATCTATTAAAAACTCGCAGAGGGGCTTGTTTACTTCTTTATCTTCTTTACCTTCATTATACTTATCCCCTGATGAATAACCCCCTTCTTCGCTGGTTTTGTCATCGTGGATACGCGATAAATAAGCAGGGGTATTTTCCTTCAGCCAATCATCGGTTATTTTCCCTTTAATAACAGGGACATATAAGAATTGAACAAGGCAAGGGTTAATCCTTTCCATTATCTTTGTTATTCCCTGTCCTGTCTTGAGCATATTCAAGTATACCTCATCATCTCTGGGCAGGAAGATTGCCTTTCGCGCAGCCTCTACGTCATCCTGATGCTGCAATGCAAGAAAAATCAATGTCCGTGAATTCCCAAGAATGTAAGTCGGCAAAAGTGACGGATGTTGTGTAATACTTACCAATCCCTGCCCAAAGCTTCTCATTTCCCTGTAAACATTCTCGAGGCTATCAAGCCTGTCTTTTTCATAGCTCGTTTTTTGAAACAAATTATGAATCTCTTCAAGAAATAAAACGTGCCTTAAGGCATTATCGCTGTCGCCCTGTCCAAGCCTGTAAAGATGAATGAATCTTATTATCATCTCCATAAAGAATATTCGTAATGGCTTAGGCATTTCCTGATCCAATTCAAGAATAACAGGCTTTTCAAGCAATTCTTCAAGTTTTATAGGGTTCCTTGTGTTGAATGATTTTGACGCAGGCCCGAAAATAAAGTTGTTAAAAATCCTCTTCGTACTTTGCCACCATAAAAACTCGCGACCACCAACCTTGATTTCGCTCAATTCTCTTAATCCATCGTGAAAATTTGGATAAAAATCCTCTTTCTTGATATCGATCTCCTTGAACAGCTTTTCATATATTCGTATGATAAAATCGCCTACCCCAGGTCCCGCAAGATGGCTTTTCTCAAGGCATTCGATAATGACTGAAATCCATGTTTTATAATCAATGTTTGGAGGAGGCCTGAACGGATTCCACAAGAAGGGGACAACATCTCTTCCTATTGTGTAAACCTGAACATTTTTCATCTCAGGAAAATTCTCCAGGCTTAACATTGAGCGCCACTGTCTTTTCCAGTCGATAATCATGAAAGGAATTGGAGATTTTCCGCCTTCATTTTTCAATAACTGTACTGCCAAAAGCATAGCCGCATTAGTCTTCCCGCCGCCGGTTATGCTGAATATACCGACTTGTTTGACAAAATCTTCATCCTTAAGATAAATAGGAAAAAGTTTCTTGTCGCGGTA
>CAIVOO010000061.1 GCA_903907555.1 uncultured archaeon
ATGTCACTGACAAAAAACTGGCAAAGCACAGCGCTTTGGAGCTGCAGATTAATTTTCCGAGGCTGTATGTTGATGCAGAAAGATATGGTAGAATGAGCATCAATCCTGCGAACTTCGCATTGTATATTTCACAGCAGGAAGTTCCAACATTCCTTACATATTTGAATGATGATATTTCTCAGGTTAAGGAAATATCAGAAACATTTGGCAAGATGTACAAGGAAATATATGAAGAAATTAAGCTGAAAGAAGTGCCGAATCCTGCTAAGAAGTCTTTTGACGCAACACTGTTTGTCGTGCCAAATATCTTGTTTGAGAAGGGATACAAGTATTTTTATGCCTCTGTTGATGAGAGCGGCAGCAGTTTCGGGGTGAAGTTTTTCCCGCTCAGCCATGATACAGAGCAGAATATTGATTATTCTGACTTTTCTGCAATAATAAACTGTCAGAACACTTCAAAATATCCTCTTATCGAGACTGTTTTTCCAATACTCTGCGAAAAATATATCAAGATGGTCAGGAAGGAGTTAGGGCTGGTTCAGGGAAATGCAGAATCTGACATAGACAGGATAGTTTGGAAAAAAGAATAAATTATTTATGCTTGTTTCTTCCTCGGGCTTCAACAATTTTCAATCTTTCGATAACTTTCTTGTGTTCAGGATATTTCTTGTATCCTTTCAGGACTTCTGCAAAGCATTCCTCGCAAATCTCTGGATGCTTTGAATCCAAAGCTCTTTTCAGCAGATGCAAATCAACTGCCTTGTCTTCTTCCCTCTCTGAGAAAAAGCTCAATCCGAAATCTATGAAATAAATACCTTTGTTGTAAATCATATTTGATGTTGTCAAATCATTGTGTATAATATTGTGCTCATGAAGCTTTGCGACTTTCTCGCCAATCTCTTTGCTGATTGCTTTGTAATCCTTTTCAAGAACATTTTTTACAGGCTCGCCCTTGATGTGCTCCATGTGAATTGTCATCTCTTCGTCAGACATCCTGTGAAGCTTTGGCGCAGGGAAACCTATGTCTCTCAGCTTTTCCAGGACTTTAGCTTCCCTTCTGGTCCTGAATTTTCTTAGCGAAACATCTATATCAGGATGGCGGTAAGTTCTCTTGATTCTGTGCTTTAGGATTTGCTTGCCATCGCTGTGTATTACAGCTTCTGCTCCCTGTGCAATTTTTTTCATACCATTACCATCTTGGACAGTTATATTTAAATATTATCACAAAAGATTCCATATTAACAGCCCCGTAGTCTAGCGGTCAAGGAGAAATGAGAATAAAACTTAAATCAGGAAAACAAAAAGAATTGATATTTTTAGCTAAAAGGAATCTGACTTGGTTTGCTTTAGGAAATAGATTAGGTATAAGCGGAGATTACTTGATGCGCGATTTGTATAATGAGCGGAGAATACTTGATTCTAAGATTTATTATAGACTGTGCGAAATATCCTCTCTTGACTATTCGCATTTCATAGAATCTGTTCTTGATGATAATTGGGGCAGAAGCTTGGGCGGCTTAAATTCTAACGGAAGTACTGTGTTTGTGAATAAACCAGAAAAAACTGAAGAATTGGCTGAGTTAATTGGGATTATTCTTGGTGATGGAAATCTTTATTGGAATGAAACGAAAGGTGTTTATGCTCTTAAAATCGCCGGCGATTTAAAAACTGAAAAACAGTATATTGATTTTATAAAACAATTAGTAGATAAAATATTCGGTCTTAATTCTAAAATAGAAATAAAAAGTAGTGAATTGTTTGTCTCTGTTTATAGTCGAGAGATAATAAAGAGGTTTGAAGAACTCGGTCTTGTTAATGGGAACAAAAAAACAAACAATGTTGGAATACCTTTGTGGATAAAAAGTGATGTTCATTTTCTAAAAGCCTGTGTCAGAGGGCTCATAGATACTGATGGTTCAATATTTAGGATGTCAAGAAAAGATCCAGAATTGTTAAGGATATCATTCAAGAACAAAGCAAAGAATTTGCTGTTTGATGCTCATGAAGCATTAATCAGATTGGGTTTTCATCCATCCAAAATAAATAATGATCAATTTTTTATTTCGAGAAAAGATGAAGTGGCGAACTACATAAAATACGTAAGGTTTAATAACCCTAAGCATACTTGCAGAATAAAAGATTTAGCCCCGTAGTCTAGCGGTCAATTTTCGTCGAGAAAGACTAGGGATGGGAGCCTCTGGAGCTCTTGACGGCAGTTCGAATCTGCCCGGGGCTAGTTTTATTATTAACACGAATCTTGTTGTAAAGATTTAAATATTGATTTATCCTTATACAATAAAATGGGATATCAGTATACTTATTTATTAATGGGTTTGGTATTTTTCATAATCTGGCTGTCACTCTTTATTTGGCGAAAAAATACCAGAAAAGAGATGGTAATCATGTCCTTGCTTTCTGGTTTGTCAGGCCCAATTGGAGATATACTTTATACTAAAGATTGGTGGAATCCTTTAACTTTGACAAATACTGCAATCGGATTCGAAGCAGTTCTTGCAGGTTTCATGATTGGCGGGATTGGCTCTGTTATTTACGTGGACCTTTTTAAAAAACGGTTGAAACCGCTTAAGAACCATAAAACTGACGAGGCTAGAAAAAATTTTAATTTAATTTCTATTCTCATAACCATAGCAGTTTTATTTTTTGGAAGTTTTTATTTACTGAACCTCAACAGCCTGTGGGCCACTATTCTGGCTTTATTTGTGCCAACAGCCATTATCTGGATAAAAAGAAAAGATTTGGTTTTAGATTCCCTTGTAACAGGGATTCTTTTGGTTATTGTGGCTTTTTTTGTTTATTCTGTTTTAGAACTTTTAACTCCTGGCTGGGTTCATGTTTTTTGGCTTTTCAAAAATGTCCCTGAGATAATCATCTTTAATCTGCCTATTGATGATATGATCTGGTACTTTTTTGCAGGTTTATTTGCCGGACCAATTTATGAATATTGGCAAGAGAGTAAATTAGTTTAAGCTAATGGCGGTTTATTATATTCTAATAAATAACAGCCTGGCTTTCAGCATGGCCCTGATGCTATGTGCTGTTTTTTTAGCCGAAAAATCTATGAATGCTGAGAGTCCCACATAATGCATGATTAGGATGGATAACTGCTTGGGGCTAGTTTTTCTTTAATTCCAGGATATACTTTATTGCCTTATCTGCTTTGTTAAAATATTTGGCATATTTTTTCAGATGTTTTATTAATTTTTCACCCCTTACTAGATTTCTTTTATCGTATTGATGATTATATCTTATTAATTCAATAAACATTGCTAAAGACTCTTTTCTGCCTTTTTGGAATTGGCGCTTTAATGACCTTTTTGCTATTCTAAAAGCTCTAGTAAATGTACCTGGATTTAGAATTATAATTAAATCAGATTTAGATACGAATGGCGACACCC
>CAIVOO010000062.1 GCA_903907555.1 uncultured archaeon
AAGCAATTTGAGCTTGAGAACAAAAAATAGGTAAACATGAAAACAATAGCAGCAATCTTAACAGCAGCATTAACTGCCTTGGCAGGATGCGCCGAAGTCCAGCAAAATAAGCCAGACACTAATGTTTCTAAAGAGAAGGTTATGCTTGCAGACAATCCTTTAGAGAAGGTTTATCATGATATAATGTCTTCACAGCAGTTTGATGGAGTTGATTACTGCGCTCAGAGAAACAGCAATCCCAGATATGATGCAATATGCAGCTTCATAGAAAATTACGAAAGGAACAATGAATGCAAGGACCCATTGGTTCGATGCGATTGCAGCAAATTGAGATGCTTCTAAAATGACAAACCCAAGACACAGACTGGACGAAATCCTGAAGGAACACAACATGCCATCCCTTGATACAGGAACATTCATGACAGAAGGGGATTACGCTGCGATAATTCTGCAGGAAGGATTCTACCTGGTGCATAAGCCCTCAAAAACCATCTACAAGACAGAGGTATCGGAAGACCGCTGGAAAGGCTTTGGAATAGAAAGGCTCTACGCAGAGAAGGAAAATTTTCACATCGAATTAAAAAAACCTGACCAGCTCATACATTCCTTATTCTACTATAAGTTTATAGCAGGAAAATTTCAAGCAGATGCAAGAAGCAGCTTCGGAAAACCAGACTTTTATCCTCCGATTGCCAAAAAACAGAAGTAATCAGAAACCTTTTTAAACCAGTAATTTTTCTATCTCAGTATGGGCCCATAGTCTAGTGGCTATGACGTCTCTTTGACGCAAACGCTTAGAGCGTTTGTATAAAACGCTTGCGTTTTCAATATGGAGGAGGTCGCCAGTTCGAATCTGGCTGGGCCCATTATTTTTTTAAGAATTATTTGTAATCCTGCACACCATGCACTTGCGATTCTGCAAGCGAATGTTCTGACCTTAATTCAATGACTGCTTTCTTCCTGAATTCTGGAAGATCCATTGAACCTGTATCTCGCAGCGCTGCCTTTATCGCGTTGACATCCCTTCTAAGGTTCGGCTTCATCCTTCCGGCATAGCCGACTCTCCCTTCAACTCCTTCTGCAAACAAAGTTCTCTTTGTTATATGCCCATATCTCGCGTGATTCTTCGCCCTCTCAGAGCCCTCGCCCCATGTCGCAATGTATTTTATGCGCGACGGCTCCTTGGCCCTGTCAATTACATTTCCGTGCTCGTCCAATGCTTCCCCTGCAGCCTCGTAGAACCTGTTGAAATAGTTGCCCATCATCAGGAAGTCAGCTATTGTCAATGCAATAACCATCTGCCCTGAAAAGCTTATCCCGCCGTCAGCTATTATTGGGATGTATTTCCTGCGCTTGCAGAATTCGTCGCGCGCTTTCACTGCTTCGTAGACTGCTGTGAACTGGCCTCTTCCTGTGCCCTTGACTCCTGCAGTTATGCATATTGAACCTATGCTCATGCCAACCTTCACTGCGTCAGCGCCTGCCTTTGCCAGGCACCTGAAACCTTCTGCTGTTATCACATTGCCCCCGCAGACAGGCACGTGCTTGAAATGTGAATTTTTTTTGTATTGCGTTATCGTTTTTTCCTGGTAATAATTAAACCCGTGCGATGAATCGAAGACTATCATGTCAGCGCCTGCATTGATGCAGGCTTCAACCCTTTCCTCCCAGCCTGACTGGGAACTTGCAGCTGCAGCCACCTGTGGATTCTCTATATCCCTCTTGAATGCGAGACGCACCAGCTGCCCTTTTCTATTTACTATCGGTATGCACCTCTGCGTGAGTTCGCTGAATTTCTTTTGCATATCCTTTAATGACATTCCCTCACGGCAGGAATAAAGCTTTTTGGCAGGCTGCATGACATCTGATATCGGCGAATTGCTTGCAACCTTTAGAGGCGCGTCATCATTGCCCTGATTGAAGATGTTCGCATCAAATATCCCAAGGAAATTCCTGAATTTATCGACAACAGGTATTGTTGAATGACCGTGCTCCTTCGCTTTGCGCAGCACTTCAAACACAGGCTCGTTAGGAAGGACAAAAACATAATCCTCAATCAACGGCATGTCCTGCTCCTTCAAGCCGCGGATTATCGCCACCTGCTCATCTACGGACAAGCTCGCCGGGACAACTCCCAAGCCGCCATTGCGCGCAAGCTCGAGCGCAAGCTCGAATCCTGTGACTGACATCATGGCAGCGCTTAGTAATGGGGCTTTCATAGTTAAGCCGCATAGGTCCTGCTCAAGAGAAACGCTTTCAATAGTGCATCCTTTCGGGGTATAGCCTGTCAGCAGGCTGAATTCGTCAAAAGTCCTTGACGGGCCTTCAAGCACGTCCTCAATCCCCCTGATTTTTCTAACCATATTTAATCATGCTTTTCAAAAACTTCTGCCTGCTTAGGATCTTTCTTCCTGATCCACTCAATCAGCATTGCAATGTGCTCTTTCTCTTCGTCGCGATTGTGCTCTAGAAGTTTCTTCAAGTCTTTGTCTTTAGTAGCATCAATCCTTTCCTGATACCAATTCGTTGCTTCCAGTTCTTCAACTAATGATTGTCTCGCTCTCTCCAAATCCTTTGACAATTCTGTCATAGCATCTCTGCCTTCTTTTTCTCCAGTCATATTAACATCCTCCTAATGTTTCCCGCTCTTTCCGTACCCGCCCTCTCCTCTTTCAGTATCTTCGAGCTCTTCGACATGCTCTATTGGGACTGCTGAGTACGGCTGTAATATCATTTGCGCAATCCTTTCATTCTTCTTGACTTCATAATCTTTGGAACTCATATTGACAAGGACAACGCCAATTTCTCCCCTGTATCCCTCATCAATCACTCCGCCTAATGTGTGAAGCCCGCTTTTGAAAGCTAATCCGCTCCTGTCTCGTATGCTTCCAAAATGATTTGCAGGGATAGCAACATGTATGCCAGTTTTTACAAGAATCCTTTCAGACGGCTTCAGAACATAAGATGCCTGTTCAATTTCTTTCTTTTCAGAATCCAAATCAACAACCCATCTTCCGGAAGCTCTCAGATCCAAGCCGGCATCGCCTGGATTAGCTCGATAAATATCATCAATATCCTTCACCACTTTCTTGACTTTCAGAACGCTCATACCAAATAAAGCGTTGGATTGTGTTTTTATAGTTTTCTATGTATATCGCCAAAGCTTATAAAACAGTGCCTGTTTCTCGTCGCTATGCTAGATTTATACTTAATAAGGCACGCTGAATCAGAGATGAATAACCTCCCTCTTATAGGCGGCAGGTCTGGGAATTCGCCTCTTTCAGCGAGAGGAAACCTGCAGGCAATCCTGGTTGGAGGAAGATTAAGGTATGAAAGTATTTTCTTCAATGAAGTGTACTCTTCGCCTGCTGTGAGGGCTGTAAAAACAGCGAAGGAAGCTTGCAAGATGATAGACTATCCGCTCGACAAGATTGTGCAATATGCAGAGCTCGATGAGCTTTCGATGGGCGACTGGGAAGGAAAGCCAAGAGTTGAGATTTACACTCCTGAAATGCTTGCGCATATAAACTCCAACAATTGGGAATTCAAGGCTCCGAATGGCGAATCGCAGAGGGAAGTTGAAGAAAGGATGTATGGATGGGTAAAGGAGTGCTTACTCAGCAGACAAGACCAAAACCTGACTGTCGGAGTATTCTCGCACGGAATGGCAATCAAATGCCTGTTGCGCGGCATAATGGAATTCGCTCCTAAAATTACTTACAAGATAGCTCTCGATAACACATCAATAACAAGACTGAAGTACACTGAAAGAGGCTGGCATCTTATGGCAATAAATGATACAGCGCATCTTCTTGGAGAACAGAGGCTAAAAGACCCTTACAGCTGATTACAATGTGGACGCAAGCATTATCGCAGACAGCACTGCAAGAACAAGCCCGAACTTCTGGTGGCGCATAAGAAATTCTTTATTTACAACCATTCCAAGGATGACTGCAATTATTATGTAGCTCTCTGACAATGCAACAGTTATTCCTATCGGCGCAAGAGTCATTGCGACTGCAAAAGCGACCCATGCAGAATTGTCAAATAAGCACATCCAGAAGAACACTTTAGTTTCTTTCTTCACATCCTGGAACATTGAGCGCATTCTCTTGTTGTAAATCAGGTATCCTGCGCAAAGTATGGCCATGAAAGTGTTAAGGAACCAGTTCATGATGAGAGCATTTGAAAGCCTTGAGCCATAACCGATGAAGAAATTTGCAGTTCCCATTGTAGCTGCTGCAAGCACCGCGATTATCACACCCTTCTCCAGCCAGATTTTTTTATTGAAATGATAAGACTTCAGCGAGACAAGAACAAGCCCGACAATCAGCAAGCCTGCCAAGATTCCCTGCTTTAAGCTGATGGCTTCTCCAAGAACCAAGAAAGCAAGAGTTGTCGATGCAACAATCTCAAGCGACCATATCGGCTCAACAACAGCAAGCTTGCCCTTGCGCAATGCTTCAAAGTCAAACAATGCAGCAATTGAAAGTATTGCAGAGCCTATCAGAAGAATCAAAAGAGATTCCAAGTTGAAAATCTGCGGCAAATCCTTGATAATGAAAGGCGTTAAAACAACAGCGCCAAAAATCGTGATGACAAACAAAGTCTCCCAGTCGCCGAACTTCCTTACATATTTCTGTATGAAGAAATCCCCGAAGCCCCAGCAGACTACGGCGATTGCGACAAACAGCAAACTAAACTCGATATTCATAATATTTGATTCTGAAAAGGAGTTTATAAAGTTTACCACATAAACCGAAAATCGCAAATATTCCGTGATTTAGTGCATAAATTTAAATAATACTTTTGACTTACTGCTGTTATGCCAAACAGCAATCTCAGATGGCGTTAGCTAATTCTTCATAGTTTAATCTATATCTAATTTTGTTGCGGATTTTCCATTTCTATAAAAAAATATGGGAGGCAAAAAAATGAAAATAGGAATTTTAGGAGGAATAGGTCCTGAAGCCACTTCAGAATTTTACTCTAAATTGATTTTTGAAATTCAGCGCAGGGGGATAAAATCCAACAGGGACTTCCCGCAGATAATAATAAACAGCATACCAGCCCCTGAACTGATTAATGACAATGTTTCGCAGGAGGAACTGAGCTTTTACAGGAAAGGGCTGGCTGAGCTTGACAGCTTCGGAGTTGATTTTATTGTAATGGTGTGCAACACAATACACCTTTTTTATGAAGAACTGCAGGAAGGGATAAAAGCTCCAATAATAGATTTAAGAAAAGCAGTCTATGGCGAGATAAAAAATGCTAAAGCCATCACAGTTCTTGGCACGCCATTGACAGTGAAAAAGCTGTATAAATTTGAAGGTGTTAAAACATTAAATCCTACAGATGACGAGCTGTCAAAGCTTTCCAGCGCGATATTCAATTATAACAAAGGATTTGAAAAAGAAAAACAGAAAGAATTTGCAGAAAGATTAAGCAGCAAATATCTCGAACTCGGCTCAGAAAAGATAGTGCTGGGATGCACAGAACTGGCAATAATGCTGAAAGGAAATAAATTCATCAATACAGTGGACGTGCTTGTGAAAACTGCATTAAAGAAATGCTGTTGAAATTCGAAAGCTTTCTGGAGAATTCAGGGATAAATATTATAAAGCCCTGAATCTCAACTGATGTTATGACAATAACCTGGGAAGATTTTGAGAATGTAGGAATAAGGGTTGGCACAGTGATTAAGATAGAGGACTTGCCAGAGGCAAGAAAGCCATCCTATAAGATGCTGATAGATTTCGGAGCTTTTGGTGTAAAAAAATCGAGCGCACAGCTGACAAAGCTTTACAAGAAAGAAGACTTGCTCGGCAAGCAGGTTATTTGCGTCACTAATTTTCCTATCAAGAAAATAGCAGGCTTTGAGTCAGAAGTTCTTACTACAGGATTTGTTCTTGAGAATGGCGATGTTGTCCTTGCAGTACCTGAGAGAAAAGTTACAAACGGATTAAAGCTGGCTTAACTCTATAATTGTTCAGGATAATAAGTCATCTTAGGTATGTCATATACAAGCAGTGTTTCATAGTTCAGAACTAAATCCTTGAATTCGTTCCTGAATTCCATTAACAGTTTTCTTAATTCTTCGCTTCCTTTAACTTCTATCTCAAATTCGACATTCCATTTGCCGTCACAGATAATAAAAAACCATATATTCGGGTATTTATCGCAAAATGAGACTATTCTTGATTCCAGCTCTTTATTGAAACCTCTCATGTTGACTAATATCTTGTAAAATTCGTAGCCAATCTTTTTTGTATCAAGCAATATTGTGTGCTCCTGCAGAACACCGTTTTTTCTTAGTCTTCTTAGTCTGTCTTTTACTCCATTAGGAGTTATGCCTACACTGTTTGACAGCTCTATTAGTGTTGCTCTAGCATTTTTTGCAAGTATCTTAAGTAATTTCAGATCAATGTCATCAACTTCGACAGTCTGCGACTGCCCGCCATACCTGCTTATATTCATAATTTTTGTTGTAGGATACTTTTTCTTGACAAGATATCTTCTTTTGAAATAATAGGTATTTATTGAGACTGAAAGAATTTTATCCCTGATGTGCTCACCATATTTTCCCATGAATTCGTCCATCATCTCCTTGTAATGGAAAAAATTTCTTGCGAACATCACAATCTCGACATCCCAGCCCCCGCTGAACAGCCCAATCCACTGCATGTATTTGTTTGACACAAGGTAATCGACTATTTCTTTTTCCTTCGCAGGGTCTACATTGCTGTACTGAAAATAAACTCTGAATGGGTAAAGCCCCAATCTTGTCACATCTATGAATGATATAAAATCAAGTATCACATTGTTCTTTACAAGGAGCTCCATCCTATACTTCAGTCTCTGTTGCGAAATCTTGAGCTTTCTAGCAATTGATGAAAGAGACTGCCTTGAATCGCTG
>CAIVOO010000063.1 GCA_903907555.1 uncultured archaeon
AACACAAGATTAATAAATAAGAGTTCCAGATGAAATCAAGGGGTAGGTATTTATAAACAAAACTCATTTTTATTATTGTATAGTAATAAAAATAGGCAATCTTTATATATAAGTATTACTTACATACTGTTAAATAAATTAACAAATATTAAGGGTTTAGGTGTTGAAAGAAGGTGAAATTGGGCTTATTTAGGTTAAAAAATCTCAAAATAACCTTTTAAGTCGATTTAAATTGAAAATTCAAGGGGAAAGCAAAAATGATAGTAAAAAAGGACTTTTTAAGCAAACTAAAAGATTTCAATCTAAACACCTACGAAAGTAAGCTTTGGACTGCACTGCTCTCAAGAGGAGTGGCAACTGCTGGAGAGCTTTCTGACATTGCAAACGTTCCAAGATCAAGATCTTATGATGTTCTCGAATCACTCGAGAAGAAAGGCTTTATTGTTATGAAGCTTGGAAAGCCGATAAAGTACATCGCAGTTCCGCCAGCAGAAGTTCTTGAGAGGGTAAAAAAGAAAATCAGAGAGGATACAGGAGAGCAATTAAAAAGTCTTGAAAAAATAAAAGATTCTGAAGTTCTAAGTGAATTGACTGCATTGCACACACAAGGCATTGACATGATTGAACCGACTGATTTGTCAGGAACAATCAAAGGAAGAAACAACCTATACAATCATTTAGAATCAACATTGAAAAATGCTGAGAAGAAAGTCACAATTATAACAACTTCTGACGGATTTTTAAGAAAAGCAGAATCGCTGAAGCCAATCTTCCAAAAGCTTAAGGAGAAAGGCGTTAAGATCAGAATTGCCGCACCTTTGACAAAAGAGTGTATAGAAGCTGCAAAGGATTTGAAAGGCCTTGCAGAAATAAGGCATTCAGACAAATTAAAGGCGCGCTTTGTCATCGTAGACAGCAAGGAAGCAACATTCATGCCATTAGACGATGCAGTTGTCCACCCAACATATGATGTTGGAGTCTGGCTCAACACAGAATTCTTCGCAAATGCCCTAGAAAGCATGTTCGAGAGTTCCTGGAAAGACATGAAGCCAGTTTAATTTTATTCTTAACTTTTTTATCAAAACCTTTTTAAATACCATTCTATTCTAGTCATTCTAAGATTTAAAAAAGAGGTGCACAATATGCCATTAACGATGGAGGGGGCCACATTAGCAATAATTATTGGTACTTTGGCTGCGATAGTCTATAGCTTGAGAATTCTGGTTCTTTTGGAGCGAAGAGTCGCAAGAATGGACGAGAACTTAATTAGAATCTCTAACAAAATTGCCCAAGAAGAATTCAGGATTGAGAGAGAAGAGAAGCGAATTGAAGGCATTGTCAAAAAGAGAAAATAAATTCTTTTTTTTCATATGAATATTGAAAGGGAAGTCTTAAAATTAAAGGAGCATATAGTTTCTAAAGGCCTCGGCGAGGAAGAGGTCGCAATAGCTGCCTTGATTTTGCTTAAAAAAATCGTCGATTCTTCAAATGCAAAGACTCCTCACTATCTGTTTCACGCAATACAGGCTGCGAAGAATTCCTTGCTCAACCTGCAGAAGAATAATGCTGTGCTGCATAATGCACTGCATGAAGTTGTAGAAGGCTTGCAGATTCAGGATTCCAAATTATTAAGATCTCTTGTCGATAATAAGATTCTTAAGACTGCATATAATATCAAGGAAGCCAACAGAAGGATAATCATTAATGGAGCTTCTAAAATAAAAAACGGCATGAATGTGTTCGTGATGGGATACTCAAGACTTTTATTCGAGATATTGAGAAATGCCAAAAGCAAGGGCATAAATTTTGAAGTTTATACTACAGAGAACCGCCCGCTTTTGCAAGGGAGAAGGATGGCTCTCGCCCTTTCACAAGCAGGATTCAAGGTGCAGCATTCTGTTGACAGCTCTGCAAATCACTTAATAAAAAAAGCAGACTTGGTGCTGTTTACAGCCTTGGCAATTACAGAGGACGAGTCAATAATTGCTCCTCTAGGAACACAGCTCTGTGCAGAATTTGGAAGAAAGTATGATGCAATTACATATTGCGTTGCATCTTCAAGGCACATTTCAAAACAAGGAATGTTTTCAGGAAACAATCTTCTGGTAAAATCAAAAGAAATCTGGGATGGCCACCCCCAAAACATATTAATCCACAATAATGCTTTCGAGACTGTTGAAAACAGATATGTCGAGGGCATAATCTCTGAGTTTGGAGTTCAGCAACTTTCAGAATTTATCAGGGATTCAAAGAAAAATTAATTATTTTTCCTTCTCAAGCTTTTTTATCTCTTCCTCAATCTCTTTTATTCTTGCCTTGTTGTCTTCC
>CAIVOO010000064.1 GCA_903907555.1 uncultured archaeon
AATCAAGGATGAGTGCGCAGACCTGTCTGATTATGCTGGCATCAGAATAAAAATAAAGGGAAATGGGAAATTAAGAGTCCAGCTCACAGAAGGAAGGGGAAAAGAGTTTGGCGAAATATACAATTCAATAATAAGCCCTAAAAGTGAAGAAAATGAGTACAAGATTCCATTCTCTGATTTCAAATACAGAAAAGATTGGCAGCATTCTAAGATTGACAAATCATACAAAGATAAGACTCTGGATTTAAAAAAAATTCAAGGGATAACAATGGAGCTGCTCTGCCCTGGAAGAGAGTTCGGATGCTCTGGAAGATCTTTTGAAATTTCAGAAATTGGATTCTACAAGGTGGATAAAAAATGAATATCGGAAAACTAATAGCAGCCGCACTCGCCGCAATCCCTGCGCTTGCGAGCCAGGGATGCACAGACTATGGATGCCTGAAAGAAACAGAATTCGAGGAAACCTCAACAGGAGTGTACGAAGGGCAGATTGACATGAGCTACTATGCGACGTGCACAGGAGTCAAGGTAAAGAATGGAGATTATGTCAAGATTAAAATAAACGGAACAGGATGCTGGTATGAAGATAATTGCTCGGGACCGGACAGGCTTAGCGGAAAAACATGGGGCGTTGACATGTTTTTCAGGAAAAGCGGACATGAAGATGAGTGTTACAGGACGTACATAGGCGCTGGAATCGAAGGATATCTTGGTTTGTACAGCTCAGAATATTATGAAATCTGCCTAGTTATTCCCGACGGAAAATCACAGTATGGGTGTGATGGCGAGATGTATGAAGACAATTCTGAAAAATTTGATGCTGTCATAACAGTAGGTGAAAAATGAAGCTCGAAAAAATAATTGGAAAGATTCTTGTCGGTTTCTCTGCACTGGCAGCGGCGTCTTGCGGAACCCCTGATTTCGATGGCTTGGACGGAAGCATAATGATTGGAAACGCGTTTCACAAAACAGCTGATTCAGGAACCCAGGATAACCCAAACAATGATTATGATGCAGGCTCTTACGATGCCGGAGAAAGCGATTCAGGCTCTCAAAATCAACCTGCCCTGAAATTTTCAGGAGAGAAAGTTCTCTTAGGAGTTGAAGATACAGAGAAAATAATTGACCTGAACAGCTTCTTCGAATATGCAGACAGCTATAATTTTGATGTTGAAACTCCAATAATGCTCGAACTTATGGATTCTCACACAGCAAAACTTACACAGCCTGAAAACTGGAACAGCGCAAAAGAGGGCGCAAAGAAAGTAAAATTCCAGCCATGCAACCAATATTTCGGATGCACGGACTTCACAGAATTTGATTATTATGTCGAAGGCGTGAATGATGCGCCAGCAATTTCAGCAATACCTCCGATTCAGCTAATGATTAACAGCACAAAGGAAGTTGACATCTCACAGTATGCAAGCGACATCGACGGGGACGAATTGACTCTAAGCCTAGGAAACAATTCCTATCCTAACATACAATTAGAGCTTTACGGGAAAATCCTGAAAGTGACATCCAATGACAAGGAAAGCTCTGCCATATCAAGCATTTCAGTTTCCGACGGCAAGGAAAGCGCAACAACAATGCTTCAGGTGTCAAGCAAAAAATGCTTCAATCCTGACAAGATGCCGCTTCTTTCTGAAAATATCGAACAGATAGTTTTTGACGAGGACACAACCTACAAGAAAGACCTGAACCAGATTTATTGCAGCGATCTCCCCATGACATTTGAGGTATTCGACCAAACCCCGAACGTAAGCATAACCTTGGAAGGCTCGATACTTAATATAAAACCTGCCGCAAACTACAACGGCGAGGGAAATTTCACAATGCTTGTCTGCAATCAAGTTGCCTGCAGGAAAGACCCATTTTCATACATAATAAACAAGGTGAATGATGCTCCTGTATTCGGCGAGATGCCTGAAGTGAAACTTGAAGCTGGAAAGTCAGACACTGTTGATTTTTCAAAAGCAGTATCAGATCCTGACGGGGATAACATCACGCTGTCGGTTTCTGGCAGCAATAATTTCACATCAGTCGTGAATGGATACAACATAACATTCACAGCAACAGGCAAGGTCACCACTGAAACACCTTCCCTTATTGCCAGCGATGGAACAAAAAGCGTCACAAAGCCTTTCAAGGTCCAGATACTGAAATGCTACAACAAGGAAGGGCTTCCTGAAAAGCTGAAAGAGCTGGATGCGCCTGTGTTTAATGAGGACACGACATTCACGCACCAGCTTCTCGACACATTCTGTGCAGAAAACCAGGCAGAACTGACGCATAAAGTCACCATAAGCTCAAACAAGGTGGCTGCAAGCATAGCAAACTATCAGATTCTGCAGCTCGTGCCTGCAAAGGACTGGTTTGGGACTTTCACTGTCGGAGTTGAGGCATGCAATCCCAAAGGATGCGTCTCAAGCACTGCAAACGGGGAGGTAAAGAATGTAAACGATCCGCCAGTGTTTGGAAATATTTCAACATACTCATTTTCAATATATGATGTGCTTGTTTTGGACATGACTCCATACATAACCGATGCGGACAACGACCCGATAACATTGACAGCAACTGCAAGTAATTTTGACATAACAATAGACAAGCTTGTTGCGACGCTAAAGCCGAAAGTTGCTGGAAGCGAATACGTGAATTTTGCAGCTTCTGACGGGAAAGTGACAGCGAACAGGTCTGTGTACATAACTGTGAATGACCCTTACGGATGCATCAATGACAGGGTTGATTTCGCGATTCAGCCGGATGGCAGCTATCACGGTACTGTGCACGGAAGGTTCTATGCGAATCCGACAGGGCTTAAGTTCAAGACAGGCGATACAATTGTCTCGACAGCTTCTGGAACAGTGTGCTGGCAGGGTTCAACCTGCTCTGATGCCAACGGCTCTTCAACCTGCTGGGGATTGTACGCTGCTTTTGTGAAAAACGGGAATTACACATCAGTCGTCCCGAAAAAAGTCGGAGCTAGCTGGACAGAAAAGCTGACTTTTGCAGACAGCGACGAATACGAGCTTGTATACATAATTCCTGACGGAAGCAGCTACACAACCTGCACCTCAAACCTGTACAAGGACAATGGAAAGCAGTTTGACATTTCGGTTAAAAAACAATGAGAGAGAAAGACATCAAAATAATAAACCACGTGCGGGCCAATGCGCGAAAATCATTGACAAAGATTGCCCGCGAGATGTACCTGCCTGTAACGACTGTGTTCGACAGGCTGAAAGTCAGCGAGAAGAAGCACATACTGCGCTATGTCGCGCTGCTGAACTACAATTCCCTTGGCTACAGCGCAAAGACTCATCTCATTGTTTCTCTTGACGATAAAGACAAGGAAGCATTCAGGAATTACATAATGCAGCAGCCGTCGACAAACAATTTCTTCCAGATAAACTCTTCTTATAATTTTTTTGTAGAGAGCATATTCAAGGACATCAAAGAAGCGCATCAGTTCATGCAGTTCCTGAAAGCAAGATTCAATTTCAAGGAAAACATATCATACTTCGTCTTAGATGATATAACAAGAGAAAACTTTCAAATTAAGATATAAAAAATTATCTCCTTCGAGACTTAGACTTATTTGTCTTAGGCGCCTGCTTTGTAGGATTGATTGGCTGTCGAGATTGCTCTTTGACATATTTGTCGTACATCTGCATAGCATAATTGTGCGACTCTTCTGCTGTAATCAAATTGTTACCATCAGCATCTGCTTCCCTGCAGACTTTCTTCAACGCCTCTGGATTTCCAACCTGGCTGTAAAAGCCTTCTGCTGCATATTCACATTTCTGGCTACCAACCTGCACATCGCATCCTCCTCTAACTTTGATTGTGCCTGCGACAATTCCTGCAAGAGTTCTCAAAGTTCCTTCTTCAAATTGTGTAGTGTACTTTCCTTCCTCTGCACAAATGTAAGAAAGCAGGTCATAATCAACACCAAGAAATTTAGCCGCCCATTTTGGGTCAGTTATCCTTTTTGAGTCTGAAGGCTGATAGCCTGTATTCTGCCTAGAATCCCCGCTTGCTGCTGGCAAGTCTGTAGGTACATACCCTCTTGACCCTGAAGATGTTGCGCAGCCTGCGCCAAGCGCTGTTGCCAAAGCTGCGATTCCAGTTAAAATTGTGACTCCTGTTTTGTTCATAAAAACCTCGTTCTTATGAGGATTATGGGGCGCTCATATTTAAATCTTTCGATTATTTTACCACTCTAAAGGGACAACAAAAACGAAAGATTAATAAACCAGTAATCATTACCAGCCTGAAAAGGGAGGCAATAAAATGTCAGACGATGAAAAATCCAGGGAATATGTTCTACCAGCAAATGAAATAAAAGTTTTAACAGCAGAGCGTATGAGACAAATTGAAAAATCAAGCATACACGTAACTGTAAGAGGGGCTGAAAACGCTTACCAGCAAATAGACATTCGTAGACTCGAACAAATGTATAATTTAGAACCCCAGTACGACGCCCACGTCAAGGCTTTCAGGGCAAAACAGGCACTAAGAGTTGATTTGAATTATTGAGGATAATAAAAATGAATAAGCCAGAAGATACAACAATAGAAACACCAAAAGCAGATTATCACACTATAGCAACAGTCTTGAAGAACGATAGGATAATACAGTACACACATCCGGAAGTCAAAGATTTAGAATCAGACTTGATAAGAACTACAGGATGCGTATACCATACAAAATAATGAGGAAATCAAAATGAATAAAGTAATAGGAACAATAATGACAGGATTAGCAGCAATAGCTGCTTTAGCTGGATGCAGCGGCAAAAGCGAGCCAGTTGTTGATAATGTGGTAATGAATCCATCAGTTCAAATAAAGGGACGGGAATGCGCTGTTGAGAGCAGAGGTCAGGCAATAGGAGACATAGTGTTTATTCGTGCTATCGATACTGACGGAGACGGACATATTGATGAAGCATTCAAAACAAAGGGTTATAATTTGCGAAACTTTAGCATAGATGCTTATTTTACCGACAAGGTTGCAAAGGCAACAACACATTACATTACTCCAATCCTAAGGCACGAACCAGAAAGGCAACTGCTTAAAGGTTTTGCTGATACCAGACAGATGTCTCCAGAATATCAATCAAGTTTGGAAATTGTCTGTATTTGGTGATTTGATTTTTCCTTCTTCTTATATATTATATTATAGTACCGCAACAATTATATACCTCTATCCCTTTTAAACTAATTACGAGAGAGAGGAGAAAACACGGTTTACACGTTTTTCTCGGTTAATGACAACCGTTTACGAGGTGGTGAAGCATTAATAAGCAATTAAAACCAATTTCACCAGTATTAAGGGAAAGGAAGCGTTATTTAGCGTTCGAAATCATCGCAGATGGCGAAATGGACGATTTTAGGGCCATTTCAAGCCAAATAATGGATAATTCTCTTAGACTGTATGGAGAACTAGGCATTGCCCAGGCAGGCATTTACATGCTGCCGGAGAAGTACAAGAAGGGAAAGGGCATAATCCGCGTGAACCACAAATACGTGAATCACATTAAAGCAGCTTTGGCCCTGACAAAGGAAGTCAAGGGAAGAAAAGCGATTTTCAGGACATTAGGAGTTTCAGGAATGATAAACAAGGCTGAGAAGAGATACTTGTCAGCATAAGAGGTTAAACATGGCAGAAGATAAAATGCAATCAGTACAGCACCAGGTGATGGGTTATGACAGAGCCATCACAATGTTTTCGCCTGACGGCAGGTTGCTGCAGGTAGAATACGCAAAGAAGACAGTCAAGCAGGGAAGCACTGCTATCGGAATGGTCTGCAAGGACGGAGTTATTTTAGTCGCAGACAAGAGGATTGTTGATCCGCTCATAGTCCCAGAAGCAGTAGAGAAGATTTTTCAGATTGACGAGCACATCGGGGCAACAGCTTCAGGAATCTTGTCAGATGCAAGAGTCTTGATTGAAAGAGCACAACTAAGGGCGCAGCAGAACCAAGTCACGTACGACAGCCCGGTTGATACACTGATGATAGTCAAGGATGTAAGCAATCTCAAGCAGATATGCACACAGTCAGGCGGATTGAGGCCGTTCGGAGTTTCACTTTTAATAGCAGGAATAGACCAGGACGGAATGAAGCTTTTCGAGACAGACCCTACAGGAATTTACTTCCAGTACAAGGCAGCTGTCATAGGAGAGTTTGAGAATGAGATTGAGGAAATCCTGCACAAGGAATACAAGGACTCATTATCAGTCGACGATGGAATGAAACTATGCGTGAAAGCATTGTCAAAAGTCATTCCGCCAGAAGAGATGAATGCTGACAGGATAGACGCAGCATACATCATGGCTGACAAGAAGAAATTCACAAGGACTGAAAAGAAGGAAATTGAGAAATTAATCGCGCAGGCAAAAAGAAAGTAAAGAGGCACTATGACAAAAGGATACCAATTCAACCTGAAGAAAGAGGAAGCAACCTATTCTTTGGCCTGGATAAAAAAAGGCAATGAGAAATTCGAGATAGCAGTAGACCCAGACTTGGCAGTCAAGTTCAGGGAGAATGCAATCTCTGAAATAAGGGAAGTCCTCAAAGCAGAGGATGTCTTCATGAATCTTGTCAAGGGCATAAGGCCGACAAATGCAGAGCTCGAAAGGAATTTCGGCACTACAGACAAGCTGAAAATCAGTGAAGAGATACTCAGGAAAGGGCATATCAATGTCACAGCAGAATACAGGGAAAAATTAAGGGAGGAGAAAAGAAAGAAAATAATCAATATGATACACAGGAATGCGATTGACCCGACAAAGGGCATGCCGCATCCGCCAATCAGGATCGAGAATGCAATGGCAGAGGCAAAAGTAAAAATTGACGAAAGCAAGTCAGCAGAGGAACAGGTTGCTGCGATAATAAAGAGATTGCAGCCAATCCTGCCGATAAAATTCGAGGTTAAGGAAATTTTAATCGAAGTTCCGCAGAAATTCGCCTCAAAGTCACATCCAATAATTAAGCAGTACGGAGCAATCCTGCGCGAAGACTGGGATACGGACGGGGCACTGGTGTGCACTGTCGAGATTCCATCCGGAATGCAGGAGGAGTTCTTTGACAAGCTTAATGCGTTGACGCACGGAGAAGCATTCACAAAGATAGTCAAAGTAAAATAAATACGGTGATTAAAAATGGGAGAAATAATAGAAAAAGACAAAAATGTAGTGGTGCCAGGCGACGAGCTGGCATCTGGAATGGACTTTCTTCCGTCATTCGGCACATACCGGGACGGAGACAAGATAGTCGCCTCAAGGCTGGGATTAGTCAGCTTCGAGGGAAAAGTCGTCAAGATAATTCCCTTATCAGGAAGATACGTTCCTAAGAGAGGGGATACAATAATCGGAAGAGTGGAAGACGTGTCCTATTCAGGATGGCGCATAAGCACGAACTGTGCCTATCCAGCGCTTCTGTCAGTCAAAGACGCCACAATGCAATTCATACCAAAGGGCGCAGACCTGACAAGATTCTTCGACATTGGGGATTACCTTGTTGCGAAGATAATGAATGTTACGTCGCAGAAGCTTATTGACCTGACCTGCAAGGGCCCGGGACTAAGAAAGCTGCACGGCGGAAGGATACTTGAAGTCAACACAAACAAGGTTCCGCGAATTATTGGAAAGCAGGGCTCAATGGTAGGAATGATAAAGCAGGCAACAGGATGCCGAATAACGATAGGGCAGAACGGGGTTGTCTGGCTCGACGGAGAACCAAAGAGCGAGATTATTGCTGTTGAAGCGATAAGGAAGATAGAAGACGAGTCGCACATACCAGGGCTTACTGAAAGGATAAAACAGTTCCTTGAAGAAAAAACTGGAAAGAAGATTGAGATGCAGGCAATGACACAGGAAAGTCATGATCATGAGCAGTATGATCACGAGCCTGCAATGGAGCAGTAAAATGACATACTCAAAAAGAAACGACGGAAGAAAATTTGACGAGCTAAGGCCTATCGAGGCAAAAGCAGGCGTCATAAAGAGAGCTAACGGCTCTGCATATTTCAGGATAGGAAAGACAACAGCTTACGCTGCAGTCTATGGTCCGAGGGACTTGTATCCTAAGTTCAAGCAGAACCCGAAGGCAGGAATAATAAGAGTAAACTACAGCATGATGCCGTTCTCAGGCTCTGGAGAGAGGGTGAGACCAGGCGGTAGCAGAAGATCAAAAGAAATTTCGATGGTTACAGAGAAGGCATTGCTTCCAGTTCTGAACTTGGAAGAGTTTCCAAATTCAGTGGTTGATGTCTTCATCGAGCTTCCTCAGACAGATGCAGGAACAAGATGCGCAGGAATATGCGCAGCAGCGATTGCACTGGCAGACGCAGGCATACCAATGAAAGACTTGGTCGCAGCAGTCTCTGTCGGAAAAGTTGATGACAAGATAGTTATTGACTTGGACTACAGCGAAGAGTCCTACGACGCAGAAGTCGCAGACATTCCTGTTGCATTCGTGCAAAGGACTGGAATGCTTACATTGCTGCAAATGGACGGACCTGTCACCAGGGAAGAGCTCAAAAAAGGGCTTGAGATGGGAAGGGAAGCTTTGAAGAAGATTTACGCAATACAGAAGAAAGCCCTCAAAGAAAAGTACACAGGTGAAGAAAAATGAACGAAAGTAAAGCACACTTGCTAAAATCACTCAACGAAAACTTGAGATACGACGGAAGAGGCTTGCTCGATTTCAGGAAGATTGAGATTGAGACAGGCGTTTCAAAGAGCGCAGAAGGCTCAGCAAGAGTAAAACTAGGAGAGACAGAAGTCATCGCAGGCGTCAAGATGGAGCTTGGAAAGCCATATCCAGACACTCCTGATGAAGGCACAATAATGGTCGGAGCAGAGCTCATACCACTGTCAAGCCCTGATTTCGAATCAGGTCCTCCTGACATAAAGTCTATTGAAATTGCAAGAGTCGTAGACAGAGGAATAAGAGAGTCAAAGGCAATTGATTTCAAGAAGCTCTGCATAAAGGAAGGCGAGAAGTCATGGATTGTGACGATAGACATAGTCACGATAAATGATGCAGGAAACCTTCAGGATGCAAGCTATCTAGCGGCAATGGCAGCAGTCAAGGACGCAAGATTCCCAAAGCTCGAAGGAGAAAAAGTAAACTACAAAGAGCTCACGGAAACAAAGCTGCCTCTTACCAAGGAGCCTGTTGAAGTCACAGTCTTGAAGATTGGCGACAAATTGATAGTGGATCCGTCAACAGAAGAGGAAAAGCTCATCGATGCAAGATTGACCATAGCAATTACCGAGGACGGCAGATTATGCGCACTCCAGAAAGGAGGAGATTATCCTCTGTCATTGGATGAAATAGACGCAATGATAGGAATTGCTGCTGAGAAGACAAAAGAGCTAAGAAGCGCTCTCAAAGCTGTGAAACCAACCAAAAGGTGATTCTTATGAAGAAGGAATACACTAAATACGAGAAAGCAAGGATTGTCGGAAGCAGGGCTTTGCAGATATCAATGGGAGCCCCATTCCTCATGAAACTTGACGACAAGGAGCTTGAGAAGCTGCACTACAATCCTGTGGAGATAGCAAAGCTCGAGTTCGAGAAGGGATTGGTACAGGTAAATGTCAAGAGACTGCTTCCGAGCGAAAGGAAGTAATTTTATTTTTTATTAATTCTTTTTTATATAATGGTGGTGGAATAAAAATATGAGAAACTTCAGAACAAGCAGGCCTGGCAGCAGAGAATCAGGCAGATTCGGAGACAGGGATTCTGGAAATTCACGCGGTAGAGATAGATTCGACAGGAGAGACAACGAAAGAAGCGAAAGACCGCAGATGCATTCAGTAACATGCGACAAATGCGGCGAAAGATGCGAAGTCCCATTCAGGCCGACAGGCGACAAACCAGTCTACTGCAGCGCATGCTTCAGAAAAGGAGACAATTCCAGAACAAGACCGAACAATTCATCAAGCGAATTAGAACAGATAAATAAGAAGCTCGACAAGATAATGGAAGCGCTGGATATAGAATAGAATCTTTTATTCTTTCTTAGAATATATTTTGTCGTGATGGTCGAAATCGTCAAAATTTATTTCGTCATTTGATTTGTCATATTGAAAAATAAGAACGAAATGGCCAATATGCGCTCTCTTTGAATCTTTCATATTGTGCCTTAGGTTTTTGTAATGCTCAACATCTAAGCAATTAATTATCTCGTTGATTTTGTTTAATAGCTGTTCATAAAGAGATTTATCTCGCTTAGAAAGTTTCTTCATCACACTTTGAAGATGCTCGCTGAGCTTGAATTTATGCATATTCAGCTTGTAGCT
>CAIVOO010000065.1 GCA_903907555.1 uncultured archaeon
GCTAAACAAAGAAACTTCAAGACATTTAGGATTACTTGCAAGCGCGAGGACAAAAAGTTCCCGATGAATTCTAATGACATTGCAAGGCTTGTCGGCGAAAAGATTTTTGAGGAGCTTCACAAAAAGGTTGATTTGAAAAAGCCAGAACTTAACATAGGGATAGAAATCTCTGACAGGGCATACCTTTATTTTGAAAACATAAGAGGGTTGGGCGGCTTGCCTGTCGGAAGCTCTGGCGCAGTTATCGCAAGGCTGGAAACAAAAGAGGATGTTGTTGCTGCCTGGCTTATGATGAAGAGGGGATGCGCAATATTCGCAATGGGAGAGAAGGATTTGGGTAGACTGCAGAAATTCCATCCTTATAAATTAAAATCGATAAATATATC
Organism: uncultured archaeon; assembly: GCA_903907555.1. GTDB lineage: Archaea > Nanobdellota > Nanobdellia > Woesearchaeales > CAIVOO01 > CAIVOO01. The sequence continues at coordinate 387 of CAIVOO010000065.1, forward strand.
AATGAAAGAATTAGACAAATACGCTGAAGACAATAATATAGTCGCGTTTGTTGTTGGGGACTTGTTTGAAGATATGAAGGATTACAAAACAAACCTGACAGTCTTAAGCCCGCTTGTCGGCAAGACAGACAAGGAAATAAATGAAATTTATGAAAGGATAAAATGACTTTGCCATTAACCCTGAAATACAGCCCGAAAAAGATATCTGACATAGTTGGCCAGCAGGAGCAGGTCAAGAAAATAAGGGATTTTGTAACTAATTACAAGAAACAGAAAAAGAAATCTATGCTTATCTACGGACCTGTAGGATGCGGAAAGACAGGGGCTGTGCAGGCAGTGGCTAATGAAATGAATTATGAGCTTGTCGAAGTCAACGCTTCTGACACAAGAAATGAGGAAGCAATAAAAAATATTGTCGGAATGGCTTCGAAGCAGAAAAGTTTCTTCTATCAGGGCAAAGTCATAATGATTGATGAAGTTGACGGACTCTCCGGTCAGGATGACAGGGGCGGGGTTTCTGCACTTCTTGAAGTCATATCACAATCGCAATATCCAATAGTATGCATAGCTACAGACCCGTTCGAACAGAAATTATCAAAATTAAGAACAAAGTCTGCAATGCTCCAGTTTGAAGAAATACCTGCAGCAGCAATATATGACAGGCTTAAAAAAATCTGCGAGCTGGAAAAAATAAAATGCAGCGATGAAGCATTAAAATCGCTTTCCAGAAGGGCTGGCGGGGATTTGAGGGCTGCAATTAATGATTTGGAATCAATGTCTATGTTCGGAGAGTTCCAGAAGGATGACTTAGAATCAATGTCCGAGAGGGAAAGGGAGGAATCAATCGGCAATGCTTTGCTGAAGATATTCAAGAGCTCTGACCCGAACATAGCAATAGATTCTTTTGGGAAGGTTGATGAGGATCCTGAAAAAATTTTGTTATGGATTGACGAAAGTCTTCCTCAAGAATATAAAGATCCTGAAGACCTTGACAGGGCATATCATTACCTTTCAAAATCAGATGTTTTTCTTAGAAGGATAAGGAGATGGCAGCATTGGAGATTCCTTCTCTATGTTAGCAATTTCCTGTCAGGCGGAGTTGCTGTATCGAAAACACAGAAGAATCCTCAGATGATAGAATACAAACAGACATCTCGTATACTCAAAATCTGGATGGCAAACCAGAAGTACATGAAAAGGAAAGCGATAGCTGAAAAAATAGCAGAGAAAATGCACACATCAACAAAGGATGCTTTGAAAAACATTCTGCCTTACATAAAGCCTTTATTCAAGACAGATAAGGGAAAAGCAGTGGCTGACGAATTAGAGCTTAGTGATGAGGAAGTAGAGTGGCTCTGTAAGTAA
>CAIVOO010000066.1 GCA_903907555.1 uncultured archaeon
TCGTCAAATTCAGGATTTAGATCCCCGTGAAAGTTTATGCCCTGGCCATTTAACAAAACGCACAGATAGCTGTGAAGCGTTCCTCTTGAAGAGACTATCCTTTTCTCATTTTCAGATTCGATTTGTTTTAATTGATTGATGAAAATCTCATCCCTTTTGTAAGTCAGCACTTTCTGGTCTTCAAGAACAGTTCTCATCGTAGCGACATACCCATCTTTTTCATGTATAAGCGGCAAGGCAGTCCATGCAAAATGGTTTAACTGAATCTTGAACAGAAGATCAGGAGGGGTTACTTCATGCTTGACAGCCCAGTCCTTTGCCAAGGCAAGGTTGTAAAGCCCGTTGTGTATTGAAGTCTCTGATTCAGGCAGATTATAAGCTCTTGATATCTGCATTACAAACTTCAGGAATTTGGTGTTACGTTCAATAAGCATCTTCCCGCGCCAATCATTCAAATACCTTTCATTGAAAGCTGACATATCACCTGCAATAAGCTCCTTATGCGAGACAGGAATCTGGTTTCCTTCCATTACAAGAACAATATCATCATCGCCGACGACATTCAATAGTTTCTTCTTTACAACTGGAAAATCATTTTTCAAATGCCTGTTGAAAATCAAGTCAATTGTCATACAGCATAATATTATCTGAGCATTAATAAGTTATTTCAAAAAATTTCCGGAAGGTTTTCAGGATGCTTAAAGATATTTTCTCTTCAAATGAGGGCTTAGGTATTTCTTTAATCTATCCCGGTCTTTTTTCTTCAATTTATCGAATGTAGCGATGACCTTTCGGCAGTTCTTGCTTCCGCACATGCATTTCATCGATAATTGCTTATTTCCTCCTGTTAAAGATTCAAGGTCATAAGCAGAATAATCAACAGTTATCTCTTCTCCTTTTTTAATGTCCTGTTTGGCAAATAATTTTCTATCATTTATTACGCCAGCATTTGAATCGCAGGAATGGTTCATGTACATCCACGGAATTTTAGGCGTGATAAATCGATATGTATCGCCTCTCTTGCCCAAAGGCGCCCAATGTTCTTGAAATTCTTCAGGATACTTTGATGGATTCTTTGTTTGAATGACTTTTCCCGTTATGTTCAGAATTAGCTGTCCTTCTTTAAAATCCTTTAATGCAAAAACTCCCTTGCCCTTGTTTTTTACAGTTTTTACTTCTACTGTTTTCATAATAAGAATAAAGTAAAATGAGTATATATTATTTGCGGCTAAAAAATTTCTTAATCTTCCGCTTTCCATCTATGATGCATTGCGCTTGCTTTAAGCAGGTCATTCGTTGAGAAATCTGCAAAGCTCTTGTCTGAGAAGTATACTTTTGTTGCTGTCGAGTCCCAGAGCAGGAATCCGTTTATGTTCTTCAGCCCGTCAAACACTATCATCAGCTCTGGCGGTATGAAATATGATGAATATGTATTTTCTTTTATTATTTCTTTTGTTATCGCATCTGGGTTGAAATTCTGTGCCTGTATCTTCTTTCCAATTATCTTGCAGGCATCAACTATCTCTTCCTGCCCGTCATACAAGATGCAGAAGTTAAGGAAGAAGTTGTCATAATCTTTCGTGCTTTCGATAGTCTTCTTTATCGATTCGACAACATTGCCTGGCAGGTCGTACCATTTGCCAAGCACAGATATCTTTACTTTGTTCTTGTGGATTAGATTATTCTTCGAAAGCTCTTCAAAAACTTTAGGAATGACTTCGTAGAAACTTTCGTGAACTTTCTTGTGTGAATCCAAAAGATAAATACTGATTATCGGAACATTAAATCTTGTCTGTGCAAGGATAATTTCCTTGATTGGCTCAAGCCTTGCCTTGAACAATTCAGCAGGCGTCTTCTTCGATTCAGGCAGCTTGTGCTTTACTATGGAGATTGCTATGTGTTTAGGCATCTCCTGGCGCTGCCTCCTGAACGCCTTCATAAGTTTCTCAATCATAAGCTCCGAATTAAGAATGAGGTGTATTTAAGGCTTTTGGGTTAATAAGAAAAAGAACTAAATCTGATAATCTTGATTTGATTCCCCAGGATACCAGAATATCGGGATTATCACATTTTTCTCGTGTTCGTGCTTCTGCGTGAATTGTATTGGTATTCCGGATACCTTCAAGTGCTCATCATAATTTATTGAGCATTTGTTTGATTCGTCTGCAGAACCATACCCTCCCCTTCCTGCCTGCGAGTACTGCATCTGGACTATATGATAATAAAGATTAGGATCTTGCTTTGTATCCAAACTTCTTTTGTAGACTATCACGCCTGCAGGCATTTTATTGAAGTCCACGCCTTTGAAACGCGGCAAGTGCGAAAGCTCTGTCATGTGCTCCCATTCCAGAGGATTGCCTTCGAATGGAATTGTGAACCTTCCCTTGCTTTGCGGATCTACCTTGACTTCATTTCCCAATGGCCTGAGCTTTCCGCCTATTTGCGCTATTACACCCACAACAAATGGATGGTCTGGAGCAGGCAGGCTTTCATCGCCAAAAATCTGCAGTCCTGTTTTGTTTGACTCAATCCTTTTATCACCATGATCAAAGACAGCCCTTCCTGTAATCTGGAACTTGCTCTTCTTGAATTCTTTGTTCCAGCCGGAAATCACAATCGGCTCGAAAATTACAAGTCTTTTCAAGATATCTTCAGGCACCCAGATGTAGCCGTTCTCTCCCCATCTTGCGCCCCAGCTGTTTCTTAATTTGAACGCCTTGATTCCTTTTCCCTTGTATGGGAAGTGCGAATGATAGCCAACCAGAACCATTGCGTGACTGCCCCTGATATTTGTTGAAGTTCCATCGTAAAGCTTTCCCTTATAACTCACAACAAAATCAGATGGCACGCGTATGCAGAAAAACAAAGGATTGCTTTCCGAAAGCTCATGCACCCACTGGTCAGGATCTGTCGGGTCGAGAGCCTGCATCGTGCCAATTTTTTTTGTGATGGCATCATACTGTGCCTGTGCATCAGGAGTTCTCTTATATTTGTCTGTAGAATCTCCTTCGAATTTCCAAAGATTCTCCATGCAGATGCCGTCTTTGGCCATTGAGGTCATAACATCTTCAGGATAAACACCAGTATCTACTGTTTCTGTGCCTTCAAGTTTTCTTGACATGTACCAAAGATATGCAGGCGACAAATAGTCTGCAGAGAACTTAAATCCCTTTTTCAGGACATATTCAAATATTGAAGTTGCTGCGAATGCTGTGCACGCTCCCAAGCCGTCCTGGCTTCTTATGCCGTTGAAGTCTGGCGACAGGTCAATTAATAATTCTTTATCATTATCAATCGGCTGTTTCTTAGGAGCCCTTGGGAAAGAGTTTGATAAAGGCCTTATTTGAACTCCGGAAGGCACTTTGCTTGGATCTGTTTTTGGATCTGAAGTATTTTCTTTTTTTGGAGTCGGGTCAGGAAGCTTTCCCTCCTTTCTGTTTCCGCCATTTCCGCCGCCATTTCCTCCATCATTACCGCCACCATCCTTTTTTGGAACAGTAAAGAAGCTTTTTACAAAACCAGGAACGCCTTCACCATCACCGCAAGACATGAATAACCCGACAAACAAATGATAAAACATAAGCAACATGCAGACAAGATTAGCCATGCTTGCCCAGTCATGCCAAGACGCTATCACTTGAGCGCTCAGACCTGCAATTCCAGGTCCTGCTGCAATAGCTGACTGGAAGTTTGCAATTATTGTTGCAAGAAGATAAAAGATTAATGCCCTGATGATGTGGTTCCTTTTTACAGTCGGGCAAGGAGTTTCTTTTGAAGTTGGTAGTATTTTGTACATAAGAAACACTAAACCCAAAATTGGCAAAGCCATGAAAGCGAATATCGCGACAATCCCGTAAGTCTGAGCTATCGAAAGCAAGAGTCTCGTAGGAATCATGAACACAGAAATTGTTGCGATAGCAAAAGCCACAATGCTCGTGACTCTCTTGTTCGGCTTGCCTTCCTTGCTCTTGAAAACCATTCCTGCTGCCCAGTCAAGGACTGAGAATAGGAAAAGCCAGAGAAGAATCCTCATCCAGACATCAAAAGTTGTTGTTGAAACCTTATTGAAATCGAAAAAGACATAGCTGAGAGTCGACTCTAGAAAATTGCTCATAGAAGTCATAGGCGCTGCGAAAGCAGGCACTGCTGCCAGGGCAGACGCAGTCAAAATTGTTGCAAAATTCTTTATTCTCACCAAACTCATCCTCTTAATCAAGAAATGTCAGTTTGGATATATAAATATAACGCTGCAGCAATTAGCAAAATACTTATATTAATCATTGTGAATCAAGCTTTATGAACATTCTACTAATATATCCGCCGTTCTGCACTCCTGTAACGCCTCCGTATTCAATCACGAACCTCTACAATGTCCTGAAAAACAATACAAGCCATAACATCAAAGCGATAGACTTGAACATCGAATTCCATAAGCTCAAATTCGGTTCAAAATTCAAGACATTCGATGATTATGAAAAACAGGCAGCTGATTTCAAGGATCCATCCATCAAAGTCTACATGGAAAATCATAAGATGATACGCAACGACAAAGCTCCTGAATTTTTTGATGAGCTGCTGCAGCAAATCCTGAAACAAAAGCCAGACATCGCTGCATTCAGCATCATTTACTCAAGCCAGACAATGTACACATACATGCTGATAAAAAAACTGAAATCGCTGGGCATAAAAACAATTATTGGCGGAACTTCTGTAAGCCAGAAGCTGATTGAAATTGCTGACAAGCATCTTGATAATGAAATTGAATTGCTTGAATATTTAAATGCTAAACTCAAAAATGAAAAAAGGGTTCTGGATTTCAGCATTTACAATCTTGATGATTATTTCACACCAAAAACAGTCCTGCCGATAAAGACTTCAAGCTCGTGCTACTACAGGCAATGCGCTTTCTGCACACACTACTGCAAGACAAAATACAAGGAATATCCTATTGAAGAAATCAAAGAAACAATTGTGAAGTCGAAACAGAAGTTCTTCTTTTTCATAGACGACATGATAACAAAGAAGCGACTTCTTGAAATTGCAGAATCTGTAAAACCGCTGAACGTCAGCTGGACATGCCAGCTTAAGCCGACAAAAGAGCTGGATTATGAAACGCTAAAGGCATTGAGAGAATCAGGGCTGAAGATTATAATCTGGGGAGTGGAATCTGGCTCTGACAGGATTCTAAAACTGATGAACAAGGGAACGAACATAAAAGACATTAGTCATGTACTCAAGGATTCAAAACGCGCCGGGATTGTAAACATAACATACATCATCTTTGGTTTTCCAACTGAAACAAAAGAGGAATTCATGGAAACAATGGATTTCCTGAAAAACAATTCTGAAAGCATTGATCTTGTCTCAAGCTCTGTTTTCGGGCTGCAAGCAGGCTCAGACATCTACAAGAATCCTGCGAAGTACAAAATCACAAAAATCATTGAAGAGCAGAGAACAATGCTTGATCCGAAAGTCACATACGAAGTCAGCGAAGGTCTGACGCAAGAACAGGCAACGAAATTAAAAGGAAAATACAGGAAAGCAATCGAAAGGATAAACAAGCATCCAAAGACAATGAATTATTTCAGGGAGCATATGCTCTGCATGATTTGAAAGAATAAAAACGGGCGTTACGCCCGAACTCCTACGCCACCGCCCGGATTTGAACCGGGAAATCCGTGAGGAAACAAGCTTTCCAGGCTTGCGCATTACCAGGTTGTGCCACAGTGGCAATAAATGAAGAAATCAAAGCCTTATTTAAAAAACTAATCATTATTTGCATTTAATTCGGGGAGGGAATCTGAAGTAGCGCTGAACGTCTTTCCTATGCCCTACCACCCACCATCACTGCAAGAATCAAAGGCGCGTGTTCTCGAAAATATATCTGTGAGGGGTGGAGACCAAACAATTCACTGCAGACACAACTTCAGAGGCTCCACACTAGGAAAAATAAAAAATATCAAAATAAATAATCTAGAAAAAGTATCTTTATTTCATCCACAATGGAAGCATTGGTGCAACGACTGGATATATGTAAGGCGCTGCTATGATTAATCCGCCAATCAGTATGCTGTGGAACCATGTCTCTGCCATTCCTGCCGACATCATTCCTGTTGTCTTCAAGGCTGCAGATACTCCGTGGATTTTGACTGCTGCTATCAGTCCTACAAGTACCTGGACTGCTATCACATTTCCAAGAAGCGGTATTGCCTTTAGCGCTGGCGCCATTGAATAAACTAACGGCACATTCATTGAAATGAACACGAACAAGACAGAAAGCAATAGAGCGTGTGTCATGTGCCCGAACCTGTGCGTTGGTATTGTGACATCCCTGTGGATGACTAATGCTTCGTATATGCCAAGGATTAATCCTAGAGAAATCGCTGGCATGATTATTAATGCTGGTTGTACTGCTGCCATAGAAATTGCTTATTTAATTTCCTATTTAAATCTTTCTACTGGTTTCGACGATGCAAACACTACTCAAAAATAGGTAATAAGCAAGGCTTTCCGTCACAATCTTTATAAATTGCCGTGCTATAGCAACTGTATGGCGCTGCTGCAATTTTACCCTATAGACATATCCCTCACTGTGATAAATGGCAGTACAGCAGTTTTGCTGACAGGACGCACGCCTTCCGGTGATAAGATTGTGGTTATGGACAAGTCGTTTTCTCCATACTTTTACGTTCAGCTGAAAAACAACCAGAGCCTTGATTCTGTGATGGAGCGGCTGAAGAAGCTTGAGCTTCAGGCATCTTTCGGAACAGGCAGGATTACAAAGACAAGGCTTACGAACAGGCTTGTCAAGGGAGAAAAGATTACGTTGGTGCAGGCGTTTGTCAATATTTTCTTTTTCCTACCGAAACTCGCCGCAGAGGCTGCGCAGTGGCCAGAAGTTGAGTCTGTGCACGAGCAGGATGTTTCTGTCGTGAAAAAATATCTTCTGGAAAAAAATATCAGCCTTTCAACACTTACAGATGTTTATTATGAGCCAGGAAATATCAGGACAAAATATCCCTGCTTCAACGCCTTGAGGCTTGAGCAGAAAGCTGCGCGAATAATTCCAGACATTAAGGCATTTAGCGTGAAACTTGATTTGCAGCAGATTGAAAAAGATGAGGAGGCAATAGTTGCAGTCCACATATCAAGCAGCAACTTGTCAAGAACCATCAGCTGGAAGAGAAGCGAGAATGCAGAGCTTGTTGACGGAGAACTTAACCTGCTGCAGCATTTTTTTGAGATGATTGAGCACCTGAAGCCTGATGTCATTTATGGAAGAGACATACACAGGATTTTCAGCATGATAGAAGAAAGAGCTAGCAAGTACAAGATAAAAATCCAGCTTGGTGTTGATTATTCGGGAATAAAAATCAGGAATTCGAAGGCATACATAAAAGGCATCCCGCTGATTGACATTGAAGATTATGCTGTAAGAATGCTGACAAGCAGGTCAATAATATCTGCAGGAAGCAAACCAGACTATGAATTCTTTGCAGAGCTTGTTCCGTATTTTATTGAAATCCAGAGAGCAGGATTCACGCTTCAGGAAAGCTCGCAGGTTTCTGCGAAGCAGGTTGTCGAGGCTTTCTTCATCAACGAATCATTTGCATCGCAGATAGCAATTCCTCAGAAGCCTACAAAAAACATAATCGAACTAAGAAAGCAGGTTTATTCCAGTAAGAAAACAATTCCAACAGGAATCCATGAAAACATCGCGCTTCTTCCGCTTGGATGCGTTGCAGCATCCATAATTTCAGAAAAAAATATTTCGCCTGAAACAATAAACTGCAGCTGCTGCGCAGCAAGCGCGCCAAGAATAAATTTTGCTGAAGGCAATAACTGCTGGCTGTGCAAGGCAAAGCGCGGATTTTATGCCAAGATAGCGCAGGAAACACTGTCGAGATACTTCAGGATAAAGGAGATGATGAAAAATTCTCAGCAGGCAGGGCTGCAGGCAAGGGCAGCAATACTGAAAATAGTCATTGAAATGCTAAGCAGTTATGTAAATAATCCTTCATCAAGATGGTACTCTCCGGAATCCAGCCAGCTTTTGGAGAACGCGACAAGCAGCCTATTCCAGGATATCTCAAATAAATTGCAAAATAGCGGCTTGAACTTCATTTATGCGAATAATGACTTCATGCTATACAACTACAAAGACAAGAACAAAGCTTCAGATGCAGCAAAAATAATCAGCGAACTGAACAGCTGGATTGATGTAGAGAAACCGCAATTATTTGATAATGCGGCAATAATAAGAGTGTGAAAACAACAATCTTCCTAGTGTGGGCGGCTGTCAAAGTGCGTTCGATGTTTAACCTAAGCCCCCACGTCCCCCTAGTTGTGTTCTCGAAAACACGTCGATGAGGGTGGAGACCAAAAGTCTTAGTGCAAACACAACGTTAAAGGCTCCACACCTAGAAAAATAAAAATTTTAATCCATCTTAGTCAAACAACAAGTCAGCAATTTCTTTCGGCCATCCGCCTTTTATTATATCTGCCTTTATGTCTTCAGGAATTCTTGATTTTCTCTCCTGAGTAAGCTTGAAGGCAATAAGTTCGTCTATCTTCCCGCTGTCGGATTTCAGCTCGTTAACAATCATATTAGCAACCATTTCAGAAAGATTGAGATTTATCAGCGCAGCTTTTATTTCTTCATCCTTAAATTTGTTCTTTATCATGTCTCTCCCATGATCCATTATGATTTCTAATTTTGTCATGTGGTCAACATCACTGCGCCTAATTGTTTCTACAGAAACCTGTTTCTGAGATTCAACAGGAGCGGATGATTTTTTCTTTGGGATGAAAACAGCTATTGCAATAAGCAGCAACGCCAATATTGCTGAAGCGCCTATTATCTCGCGGTTGTATTGCCTGTAAAAAGGAACCTTTGTCTCGTTCAGCGGCTGTTCCACCTTAGGCTCTGCAACTATTGTCGAAGGCTCAACAGGATTCTGCTCTGGCTTAGGCTCTTCCTTAACAGCAGGAGTTACATTAACAACAGGCTTGGGGATTGCTTTTGCAAAGACTCTTACTTTCGTGACAAAAATGCTTTTTATCTCGACAGTAATCTCATCCTTGCTGTCGCTGTTCAAGTCAAAATTCTTAACCTGCCCTATAAGAAGATTGGATTTGATGTCGCCAGGCGATATTGCAATATCAACACTGTCTTTGTACACAGTATCAATCTTCAGTTCATACTGCTTATCATCAAGATTAAAAACAAGCTTTGCTGATGGAGTTAAATCAGTCTGATATCCGTCTGCTGTCAGAATTACAGGGTTAATCACATACTCTTTTGTAACAAATCTTGTTGAGTTATAATCGACAACGCTTCCTGTAATCAGGTTGCCGACATCTTCACCAACAATATATTCGTTTACAGCTTCCTGGATAAAATTGTAGAATCTCGAGAATGTCGTGTTTGTCTGTGCAAAAACAGCCGGCGAAATAAGTAACATCAACAAAATCACCAGCACAATACACCTCTTTGCCATATTGCGCAATATGTGAATAGTGTATTTAAACATTTCTGTCGGAAACCTTCCGGACATCACCGGAATATATTTATACCACCAGCTGAAAAAACAGTTTCGCTATGACAATTGATGAATTGACAGAAGATGGCTCAGGCTTAATCACGGATATTGAAATCAGCCCAAAAAGAAAAGTCAGGGCATTGGTTGAAGCTGCAGACCAGGTAGTCAATGGCTTGGGATGCGTATGCAAGGTTAATGCAGATTATGATTCTGAAGGCGCAAAAACTCATCTTACTGTTGTGAACTGCAAAGACGGCAAAGAAATGTACAAATTAAGCGTTGTAAAAGTTGGCGAAGACAGAAATGCTGTGAAAGTATGCCCTCTAACAAAGCAGGCAAGGCTCTATCTTGAAGACATGTATGAATAAGCAGCTTCTTCCAGAAACCTTTATAAACCACTTCCTTTTGTTTTTAATCCTATGATTAGCAAATATGACTTTAAGACTCTCGAACCAGAAATACAGAAGTTCTGGGATGACAAAAAGATTTATGAGAAGTCTGTAAAGAGAAATGAGAAGGGCAAGTGGTACTTCTACTTAGACGGCCCGCCATATACAACAGGGGCTATTCATGTAGGGCATGCGTGGGGAAAGAACCTGAGGGATTGTCTTCTGAGATACAAGAGAATGAATGGCTTCAAGGTTCATGACCAGCCAGGATTCGACATGCACGGACTGCCTATTGAAGTTCAAGTTGAGAAGCAGCTCGGAATCAAGGACAAGAATGAGATAATCAAGACTATTGGAATGTCAAAATTCATAGACGAGTGCGAGAAATTCGCAATCGCAAACCTTCATCCAATGGTAAAGGACTTTGCAAGGCTTGGCGTATGGCTCGACTGGAAAAATCCTTACATGACTGTCAAGAATTCTTACATAGAGGGCGCATGGTGGGCCCTGAAGAAAGCCAGCGACAACGGATTCCTTTACGAAGGAGAGAAGGCGATGACCTGGTGCCCGAGATGCGCGACAGCACTTGCTAAGCACGAGCTTGAATATGCGACAGTAACAGACAATTCAATATTCGTGAAATTCAAAGTCAAGGGAAAAGAAAATGAGTTTCTGATAATCTGGACAACAACTCCCTGGACAATACCTTACAATTTAGCTGTAATGGCTAATCCGGAAATAGAGTACATAAAAGCAAAAGTAGGCGATGAAGTCTGGATTCTTGCAGAAGGGCTTTCAGGCGGAGTGATTAACGCTGTTGCAGGAAAGAAGTTTGATATTCTTGAAAAATTCACAGGAAAAAAGTTGGAAGGGCTTGAATATGTTCATCCATTGGAAAAAGAAGTGAAGCAGTTTGCAGAGCTGAAGAAGAAACATCCGAAAATACACACAGTAGTATTGTCAGAAGAATATGTTTCACTTGATTCTGGCTCTGGGCTTGTACACTGCGCTCCAGGCTGCGGACCAGAGGATTACGAAGTTGGAAAGAAGTACAAAATACCTCCATTCAACGAGCTGGACGAGCATGGAAAATTTGCAAACACAATGGGAAAATATTCTGGATGGACTGCAAAAGCTGATGATCCTAAATTTATTGAAGAGTTGAAAAGAACAGGAGCATTGATTGACGAGGCTCCTGTCGAGCACGAATACGCGCACTGCTGGAGATGCAAGACAGGAGTTGTCTACAAAACAACAAAGCAGTGGTTCCTTGCTGTCGAGAAGCTCAAGCAGGACATGATTGAATACAACAAGAAAATTGTATGGGTTCCTGACTGGGCAGGCTCGCGATGGTTCAACTCATGGCTTACTGACCTGCAGGACTGGTGCATTTCAAGGCAGAGATTCTGGGGAATCCCGCTTCCAATCTGGAAATGCGAATGCGGAAACGTTACACTAATAGAAAGCAATGAAGAGCTGAAAAAATTATCAGGAAAAACACTTAACAACCTGCACAGGCCGTGGATTGATGAAGTTGAAATCCCATGCAAGTGCGGAAAGAAGATGAAAAGGATTCCGGACATACTTGACGTCTGGCTCGACTCAGGCGCATCGCCCTGGGCAACATTCGAAGACAAGAAGCTTTACGATACTTTAGTTGCAGACCAGATACTTGAAGGAAAGGACCAGATAAGGGGATGGTTCAATTCGTTAATGTGCCTTTCAATGGTTGCAAGGAAGAAGCCTTCATACAAGGCAGTTTACATGCACGGGTTCATCAATGACTCTCAAGGAAGAAAGATGTCGAAGCATGAAGGGAATGTAATCTCACCTTACGAAGTCATAGACCAGTACGGCGCAGATTCCATGAGATATTACATGATAGGCGCGGCAAGGCCTGGGCTTGACATGAATTACAATTTCGAGGACATGAGAGTCAGGTACAGGTATCTTTCTGTTCTGTGGAACCTGCATGTCTTCTTGATGGATTATGTCAAGACAACCGGAATAAAAGATTTTGACGTGAAGAAAAAGAATCTTAGTATTGAAGAGAAATACATCATATCAAAAGCCAACAGCACAGTAAAGAAAGTCACAGAACTTTTCGAAAATGTTTATCTCAATGAGATACCAACAGCTGCTGAAGAATTATTCCTTGAGCTGTCAAGAACTTACATACAGATGATTAGGGAGAAGTCTGTGACAGGAAGCGATGAAGAGAAGGAAGCGATAGCTGCAACAGTCTATTATGTTTATCTTAATGCATTAAAATTAATGGCGCCTGTTATGCCATTCATCACAGAGCAGATTTACCAGAACCTGAAAGAGCTTTTCAAGCTGAATGAGGAAAGCATACACCTAGAAAGCTGGCCTAAAGCAGACAGCAAGATGATTGATGCAGAGCTCGAGCAGGCAATGGATGATGTAAAGAATGTCATACAAGGAATACTCGCAGGCAGGGAGAAGGCGCAGCTGGGAGTCAGATGGCCAATCAAGGATGTAATTGTCGAATCCAAAGACGAAAATGTCAAGAAATCAATTGAAAAGCTGATTGACATAATAAAGATCCAGACAAACATCAAAGACATAATAGTCAAGGATGACATGAAGCTCAAGAAGACTATCAAGGCAGATTTCGCAAAGATGGGCCCGAAATTCGGCAAGGACGCGCCGACAGTAATTGCGCAGATGGCAATGCACAGCGCAGAAGCGATATACAGCCACATTGAAAAAGAAAATGTTTACATGCTGAAATTCAACGGCAAGAGCTTCGAGATAACGAAAGACTTGCTGATGATAGAAAAAGAAGTCCCCTCACAATTCATAGAAATACCATTCTCAAAAGGATTCATCTACGTGAATATCGAAAGGACAAAAGAGCTTGATGCAGAAGGATACGCAAGGGAAGTCATGCGAAGGGTGCAGTCATTCAGGAAAGACTGCGGCTTGCAGAAGACAGACACTATTGACTTGTTCTTAGAAGCAAAGGGAGAGCTAAAGACTGCTCTTAAGCATTGGCAGAAGCAGATAAAAGAGAAAGTCGGCGCATCAGGGCTTGAGATAGACGAAGCAACTTCTGATAATTACGACAAAATGAAGGAAGAGAAAGTCAAAGAGCATTCCTTCAAGATAATGATGAGTAAGATTTAAACAGATAATTTCCATCTTTTTCAAACAATAGTTGATTCTCAGATTTTATCTTGTCAAATAGTGCAACCTTTCTGCTGCTGCATTCATTATCTCTGCAGGGGAAAGAATCGGACCATTGCACATAACCAACCTTGTTTTTGTATTCTTCATATTTCTGTTCAGCAAATGCTAAATTTGTGTACACTGGAATCAGCAGCGCATCTGTGAACATAGTGATTGCAGGATCTGTTGTCAGAATCGTGCCATTAATGCTAGAAAACTTCTCGTAGTAATCAGAAAGCAGTGCCTGCCTCTCGAACTTGTAAGGGCAGAGCTGATTTATTTTGATAAAAGACAGCGCCAGAAAGATTATCACCAGCAGATAAGCAGCATATCTGAAATGCTTTATCTTCAGCTGCAAGATTCCATAGACTGACAGCAGAATCAGGAACGGCAGCAATATTATCAAAAACCTGTCAGATTTCCATTTTTGCAATGTCAAATATGCCAGAATAATGATAGAAGTTATTACCAGGACATTATACTTCTTTAACCTGTAATGCTGGTTTTTCGAATAATAGAATAATCCGACAAATGCAAACAAAAGCACAAAATTCTGCATCAAAAGCTCCTTGAAGTAGAATGAGTATCCCAAATCCCAGTACCATGCATATTCACCAGAGAATAACCTATTGTTCTGCAGGACAGGATGAATTAATGCTTCAAACAGGTTGTATTGCGGATAATAATTAACAAGATTGAAAATGAAAAATGGAAGCAGGGCAACAAATCCGCCCAGGCAGAGATAAAATAGATGTTTCCATTTCGAATGTTTATTATAAATGTCAATCAGATAAACTGCAATCAACGCAAAAAACAGCAGAGCCATCGGAAACCTGAACAGGAATGAAACTCCAGCAAGTATGCCCACCCAAAACGCGTGCTTGTTCTTTATTAAAAAATAAACTGAAAGAAGCCCGAAAAAGACTGCAGGCATTTCAGTCATGATCTCGATATGATACTTGAAAACAACAGGTGTAAAGAAAAACAGCACTGAAGCAATCAATGCATAATTCTTTTTCACAAAATGCAGCGCAATCAGATAAATCAATAGCACAACACCCATTGTGAAGAATGTAATCACGAATTCTCCTGCAATTAATGGATTCAGCCCAATCTTCCATAGAAATCCTGTGATGAACGGCAAGCCAAGAGCCCTTATGTCCTCAAACAGCCCAGCAGTTCCTGCAGAAAACAAATATTTGCCAATCCCTACATAGACTGATTCATCCCACGCAGGAATCCTGTGCATGAATAATGTGTAAATCTGGAATAAGAATATAATTGCGAGAAGGATGATTACGCCTTTATGCCTCTTTATTTTCTCAAGCATTTACAAAGAAAAACAAAATGAGGTATTAAATCTTTCTACAA
>CAIVOO010000067.1 GCA_903907555.1 uncultured archaeon
CCATTTTCTTCAGCAATTCGTCAGGATAATCAAGACTTCCATCTTTCAATATATCAACTTCTGCCCCAGTCAATAGTTTAATTCCAAATTTTCCATCAAGCTTTTTGATTTCTTTCAGATGGGCAAGCATTTCATCTTCTTTCAAGCCGCCGGCGATTGCTGTTGATTTTGTGTGGTCTGCAATGCAGAGATATTTTTGTCCGAGAGCTTTTGCAGCTTTCGCCATCTCTGCTATTGTGTTCATTCCATCGGTTGCATTAGTGTGAGTGTGCAAATCTCCTTGAATGTCTTTCAGCTCGACAAGTTTCGGAAGTTTCTTCTTTGAAGCCAAATCAATCTCCCCGTTATTCTCGCGCATCTCCGGCTCAACATACGACATTCCCAGCTTCTTGTAAACACCTTCTTCAGTCTCGCCAGCTATTTTTTTGTTTGATTTTTTCAGAAATAGTCCGTATTCGCTTAATTTGTATCCTTTCCTTATGGCAATCTCTCTCAATTTTATGTTATGCTCCTTGCTTCCTGTAAAATATTGCATTGCAGAGCCAAACGATGAAGAATCAACAACCCGCACATCAGTCTGTATGCCTGATTTCAGGATAACAGAGCTTTTTGTAAGGCCTTTCGATAGAACGTGCTCAACATCCTTCATTTTAGTGAAAAAATCCATAAGCTTTTCAGGATTAGATGAGCATACAAGGATATCAACATCCCCTATTGTCTCTTTCATCCTTCGAAGAGAGCCAGCGATTGATATCTTCTTGACAAGTTTTGTTGATTTCAATTTATCGACAACATCCAGAGCTATTGGCAAAGCCTCTGCAAGAAGCATCCTTTCCTTGCTGTGCTCGTAAATCTGCAGTCCTTTCGCAAGATTATCTTCAGTTTTCTCGCCGAAGCCAGGGAGGTTTCTAAGCTTGTGGTTTTCTATAGCTTTTTTCAAGTCGTCAAGGCTTCTTATGTTGAGTTTTTTGTAAAGGAACATAACTTTCTTAGGGCCAAGCCCCTCAATATCCATCAGCTCATAAATTCCAGCAGGCAAACTCTTGATTAACTGCTGATGCTCCTTAATCTTTCCAGACTTAAGAAATTCTTCGATGTGCTTTGCAATGGCAGGGCCAACTCCAGGAATATCCATCAAGGATTTGATTCCGCCCTTCTTGTAAATCTCCGCAACATTTTCGGAAAGAGACTCCAAAGCGCGGGCAGCATTCCTGAAAGCCCTTGGCTTCCATTCTACATTCTTGATTTCATAAATATCTGCAATCTCGTAGAATAGTTTGGAAAGCTCTTGGTTCATGCCTCTTCAGAGGAAATGATTCATCCAGGATATTTAAATTATTGCGTTAGTAATCAAACAAATTCTTCTGCTTGTTCTTATTCAATATATCATCAAAGTTGGTGTTTAGCGGGCTTAGCACAGAATCTGCCAATGGCTTGATTTGCTTGTCGATGTAATGCTCGTAATCTATCTTGCTTTTTTGCAGTTCAAGCGGCTCTGGGCCGTTTTCTGTCATTACATACTCTATGATGTTGCTCTTTATATTTGTCAATTGCCTTGCTGCTTTCACGTGAGGAGGTGTTGTTTTTGTGTATTCATGCAGACCTTTTGTCAGCGCTCTTCTGTATACGAGCATCTCATCATACTTGCCATCACGCAGCTCTTTAACAAAATCCCTAATATACAAAGCGTAATCATCATTGTGGAATATCTTGTGCAATAATTCATTCTGGAACTTCTTTGCAACCTCTGTCCAGTCTCTCCTGACAGATTCCAGTCCTGTGAAAATGAGTTTCTCCTTGCCGTCTTTCAAAACAATCCCTGCATATCTCTTCTTCGAACCAATCTCTGTATTCCTGATGGTTGGCATGAAGAACTTAATGAATATCTTCTCGAACTGCAGCTCCATGAAGTTTTTGCGCTTGTAGTCCCTTTCAACAAATTCTGTGAAGAATCTGTTAATCTTTGATTGTATCTCGTTGCCAAGCTTCTCAGCCTCTTCATAGCTAGAAACTTTAGAATTCACAAACAATGAATCTGTATCAGAGTATATGACTTCCTGCCCAAGGCTTCTTGCCTTGTCCCCTGCTATCATTATCATGGATCTTGCAAAACCTGTAATTGCATTAGCCATATCAAGATTGTAGAACCTGCACGTCGGGTTTGCAAGCACTCCCCAGAATGAGTTCATGACAGTTTTTATCGCCCAGCTTGCAATCTCATTTTTTCTTCTCTTGGCAACATCCCTCTGCTGCCACAAATGTTCAATGATGCTTGGAAGCAGCCCCTCTGCATTCCTGAATTTTGCACCGTTCGGGGCAACTATTGCATTCTCTACTTTTTCATCATGCCTTACAAAAGATATAGGATCTATGTTGAATGTCCTGATTATGCTTGGATACAGGCTTTTGAAATCAAAAACAAGCACATAATCATAAAGCCCTGGCTTTGACTCCATCACGTAACCGCCCTTTATCCTTTCCTCGCGATCAACATTTCCGACGCTGAATCCAACTTTTCCAACCTTGTGCAGCTCGCGCAGATAAACAGAATCAAAAGAGGCTACAGAAGCCCTTACTTTGTCAAGCTGCATTCCTGTAAGAAGCGAACGCTGTATTGTCAAATCAACAACACCTGTCTTTTTCAAAATCTTCAGAACTAACTGCGAATCTTTTAGGTTGTATTCAACAAGAAGTGGCTGGTTTTTCTTGTAAGCCTCTTCAATATCATCTCCCTTATTCTTTTCTCCTATGCTTTTTGATTCGCCAAGTAATGTTTTTGCCGCTGTGTCAAGCTTATAGTCCTGCAGTTTAACAAAATTTGTCTTCAACAGCTGTATCCCGTCAAGAACTTGCCTTCCTGGAAAGTCTGCTTTTGAGTCCAAAATGAAATTGCTTTCCAGGCGCAGGCTGGATTTCCAGCCAATCCTTCCCAAATCGAAAGGTATTTTGTAGTCATGAAACTTTTTCTGTATAATCATCAAATCAAAATCAATAAGATTCCATCCGGTTATGATATCTGGGTCGAGTTCGAGAATCCTTTTCCTGAATTCCTCAAGCAGACTCTTCTCGTCTGGGAATGAATCTGCCTTAGGAACGTTCTTGTCAGACACGAGAAGCACTCGCTCATAATCATCCATCACCATTGAAATGCAGTAAAGCTGTTTTCCGTTCTTGTCAGTCTCAATATCCATTGATAATGTTTTAAGCTTTGGAATGAATTCTGCAGCGCTTAATGACGGCTCGTTGTATATCCTGTCAATAAGTTCCCCTTTCTCAAAATTGCCTTCAATCTCCATCGAACCCTTGATATCCTTATCAATCAGGAACCTGTAGGCAAATCTTATGTCCGCTTCGTAGCATGCAATCCTGTGCGTCTCAAACATCTTTCTTGCATCAGGAACCTCTTTCGGGATGTTAAGTATTATTTTCACCACAGAATTATTGTCCAAGTCAGTCAATTCTGTCTTTTCTGATTCGAAATTGACAAGCCCTTTGGCTTTTTGCAAATCACTTTCTTTTATGTAGAAGTAAGGCCTGAAATAATTTATTGTCAGGAAAGATTCCCCGTTTTCCAGCCTGCCGAATAGGTAGATGTATGCCTTATTGCCTTCAATTTTGTATGTAGGATAAACGATAAAACCTTTCATCTTCTTTCAAACATTTTTATTACTGCATCGCTCGTTGTGGCGTCTTCAGGCTCTTTGTCCTCCCTAAATCTTATCATTCTTGGGAATCTCAATGCCAGCCCATTATTTTTGTACTTATTCAGAGCGCAGGTATGATTTGGGCTTTTAGTAATCTCTGCGCCAAGGACTTCAATAACAACTTTTGGCGAGAAGAAAACATCAGGCATCATTATTTTAGTTATTTTTGTGTCAATAGGTTTTGAAACTTTGTATTTTGCAAGCTTTTTTGGGAAATTGCTTAATTGTTTGCCTGTAAACCCAGAGCCAACCTTGCAGAAAGTCTCGTATTCGTCATTTTTGCGGTTGTAAACTGCGCAAAGCAATGCGCCATAAACTCCAGAACGCGTTCCCTTTCCGTGATAAGCCCCGACAATCACCAAATCGAATGTCTCTCGCATTCCTTTTGAGTATTCTTTTTTCCATTTTATCCAGAAATATCCGCGCGTGCCTGCCTGATAGAGCCCTTCACAGTTCTTTGCTATTATGCCTTCGCCTCCATGCTGCACAGAATAGTTGAAGAAGTCTTCAACATCTTCAAGATTCGAGGAAACAACTTTTTTTGCAAGCCTTATCTTGTTATTTTCCTTGGTGATGCTATGAAGCGCTTTTGTCCTCTTGGCA
>CAIVOO010000068.1 GCA_903907555.1 uncultured archaeon
ATTCACCAATACTTTCACTTTGGCGCATATCCCGCAATACACAAGCTTTTTCGATCTCGAAATGCAGGTGACTGCAAATCTTGAAAAGCCGAAAATGCGCTATGAACTGGCTAATCACATAATAGCCGTGCTTATGCTTTCAGGCGAATTCAGCTCTGCGAAAGAAATATATGAATATGCAAAGAATTCTGCAAACTCTTCTTTGCAAGAGAAATTCGACAGGATAGTTTATGAAAAGAATATCCCGATGAAAGATGTTCCGTTCCTTATCAAGACAGAGCTTGTCTCGAGCAAGCCGTCGCTTCAGGAGATAGTTTCAAACCCTCAAAAATACCAGACAGAATCTTCTGGATTATCAATAAGAAGTATTGTTAAAAAAATGCATTCTAAAAGATCTGCCAAGGAACTGCAGGGCATTCCTGATGATTTAGTAAAGAAGAAAATAATTGTGTATGCAGAAGTAAGCAAATTCAACAATGCTTTAGAAAACATTTATTTACTTTCGAGAACCAAGGGAGCTGATGAATTTTCAATAGCTGCAAAAGTTGGAGCGAATGTCCAGTTCACCGTGATGCAGAACATACCTGAAACAACTGCAAACCATGCAAGGTATTGGTATCAATTTGAACTTCCGTCAGGCATGGAAAAATCAAATAAGAAAGGCAGATTTCCTGTAACCCTGGTTATGGAAGAGGTTGTTGATGGGACAGCAAGCCTGTCCTACACACAGATGTTTGTCGACAGGAAAACTCTTCTGCCTTACAAGGCATTGCTTAAAGATTTACAGCAGCTTTAACTTTCCAAAGATAGAATCCAATTTGTTCTCATCATCAGGGCCAACTCCTAAACAAGTTACTGTTCCAGGAGCTACTGTTGTGCGCCCTGCGTCTGTAATAAGAGCTGTTATCAATTTGTTATTGTTTGCAATCTTAAGAAATTCCCTAAGCTCCTTCTCATCAGCGACTTTCACAACAATCTTCATCATGCCTTCAGAGCGCCAATCCTCAACTTTAGACTTTGGTGATTTCAAGACTGCCTCTACAGAAGCGTGTGCGCACTGAGCTGCCAATTTTCCTTTCGGAAGCTTCAAGTCATCCCTGACCAAAATTACCTGCTTGTACATAAAAAAACAGAATTAAAGAATAAATATAAACTTTTGCTTATTGCTGTGGGTGCGTTTAAAGTCGCCATTTATGGCCAGTGAGCAGCTATTAGTGTTGTAAAACAACGATAAGTGTTCCATTCATAGCGCTGGCATAAGGCGTAGTCTGCTTCTCAGCTTCGGCTTGCTGTCCGCAAGCCTCAGGTCGAATCGTACAATTAGAATTTGCTTCTTACGCAAAATAGATGCCAGCGCTAATATTGCTGGAGCATGCGAACGAGACTTTAAACGCACTCTTATTGCTGCGTCAGGCTGTCTATTGTGTCCATCAAATCCTTTGCCTGCTCTTCAACAGCATCCAATGCCATGCCTGTCAATGCCTTGTATATGACAGCCCTTGCATTGTCATCTTTCTTTAGCTCGTAAACTTTCGCAGATGACTCATCGCTGATTTTCTTGTCTTCAGCTGCCAATACCTTTGCCTCTGTGACTGCAAGCTTTCCGCCCTGCTCGCGAAGCGTGAGATAATAAGTCGCATACTTGAATTTCTGCTTCTTGTCGCCCTTCACTTTCTTGTCGTGCAGGATTATGCTTAGGCTGTTGTTATTGATGTACATTTCAAGATTTGACTCGTCATCATTGACAATTATGTAAGAGTTTTTCCCGCTTTCAGTTTGTGATGCAACCCATGAATATATCTTTCCCAAGTCTGTAAACTCCTTTTCATGCTCATAGTAATCCCTGACTCCTTTCTTTTGCGGGTCTAGACTAACTCGGAATTCATTTCCTGTGTAAGTGTATTTGTTTTTATCAGCTGGCAATGAGTTAAGCAGTGTTCCAAGCAATTTCTTGTCGTCCTGCCCTTCGACAGCTTTAGGCTTTGCAACTATTTTTCCTGCAAGCTTGTTTGTTAGTTTCTTGGCAGCATTAACAAGATAGCCTTCAAGCTCTTGCACTTTATCACGCAGTCCTAATTTGAGCAGATTGCCTTCCTTGACTGTTTCAACTGCCTTTGTTTTCTTGTCGACATTGTTTACTTTGTATGATGCCTCAATAACGTCATCTAATCCAGTATCGCTTGTGCACACAGTCACTGCCCTTACCCTCTGTTCTCTTACATCATCAGTTGTTGCCTCTATTCTGATGCAGTCTTTGTGTGTAGGCCCTGAATATGGAAGAGCTGCGCTTACTTTTTTAGGATCATTAAAATCTTTTCCAGAACCGGCTCTGTTGGTTACAACTGCTATCTGCGTTCTTCCATCCTTTCCTGTGAAAACGCACTGCTGATAGTTTCCTGCGTCAGATGTCACTGGGCACTGCCCGTTGGATTCAACAGCTACAAATAACCTAAGGATCATGGAATATACATCCTTATCATCTGGTTTGTATGTGGCGAACATACGCAAAGCTTCTTCAGGGGTTTTTCCCCATTGCTCGCAAGCTTGTAATATGCTGCTTCTTGTTTCTCTGAGATTGTGCTTGACTGGCGCAGTAGTTGTTGGCGCTGGTGTTGCTTGAGCTGCAGGTGCTGCTTGCTTTTCTGGTGCTTGTGCGACTTTTGATTCTTTTTCGACTTTGAAAGCAACAACTTTATCAGAAAATTTATTAGTTTTATCTGTGCAGCTGACTGCGGCC
>CAIVOO010000069.1 GCA_903907555.1 uncultured archaeon
AAAGTCTTGAGTTCAGGAAGGGTTCAGGGGCCTGCATTAAAGATTATTGTCGAGAAAGAGAAGGAGATAAAGGCTTTCAAGCCCTCGCCTTACTGGCAGATTGAATTGCTGGCTGATGCAATGCCTGGAAAGATAGATGCATGGCATATTAAAGATAAATTTCTTGTAAAGAAAGAGGCTGAAAAATGCTTTGCCAACGCAAACGGAAAGAAAGCATTTGTAAAAAAAGTTGAAAGGAACAGGTTCAACCAGGAGCCGCCAGCTCCATTTGATTTGACATCATTGCAGACAGAGGCGTACAGATGCCACAGGATAAGCCCGAAGAACACGTTATCAATTGCACAATCACTTTACATCGAAGGTTACATCTCTTATCCGAGAACAAGCTCTCAAAAATTGCCAAAAGAGATTGGATACAAAAAAATAATTTCTGACTTGACAAAGCAGGAGGCTTATGCAAGCTCTGCGCACAAGGTTCTTCAAAAAAAGGATTTGAAGCCCCATGAGGGAAAAAAATCAGATCCTGCGCACCCAGCCATCTATCCTACAGGAATAGCTCCGAAAAATCTTGAGGAGAGGGAAGCCAGAGTTTACGATTTGATAGTCAAGAGATTCCTTGCAACCTTCGGCGATATCGCAACAAGGGAAACAATGAATATCACCATTGATATTAACAAAGAATTATTCATAGCATCAGGAACAACAACAATCGAGCCTGGCTGGCATATATTGTATGGAGAATATGCGACATTCAAGGAAGAGGAGCTTCCTAATGTAAAAGATGGCCAGGAACTGAAAGTTGATGAGCTCAAGCTATTGGAAAAGGAAACGCAGCCCCCCAAGCGCTACACTCCTGCTTCAATAATCAGGGAATTGGAAAAGAGAAATCTTGGAACAAAAGCGACAAGGGCATCAATTGTTGACACATTATTCAACAGGGGATATGTCACAGGAGAATCAATTGAAGCCACAGAGCTTGGAATTCAGGCTGTTGAGACTTTGGACAAATACTGCCCGAAAATTCTGGATGAAGAATTAACAAGGCACTTCGAAGTTGAAATGGATGAGATTAGAGAAAAAAAGAAGAAAGGCACTGAAGTCCTCAAAGAAGCTAGAGAAGTGCTGAAAATCATACTTGAAGAGTTCAAGAGAAAAGAAAAAGAGATAGGCGGAGAGCTGAGGACTGCCAACAAGGAAACTAGAAGGCAGGAAAAAATTGTCGGAAAATGCCCTGCATGCAAAATAGGTGACTTGAGAATACTGGTTTCTAAAAAAACCCAGAAGAGATTCCTTGCATGCAACAGGTATCCTGACTGCAAGACAACATTCAGCCTTCCGCAGACAGGAGCTGTCAAACCCATGAAAAATATGTGCCCAAGCTGCGGATATCCCATGGTTGCTATATTAACAAAAGGCAGAAAGCCGTGGCAGTTGTGCATAAACTCAAACTGCCCTGCCAAGGAAGAGTACAGGAAGAACAAGGAAGCAGGGCTTAATTCTGTAGAAAATATTGGGTAGTACCCTATTGATGACGACGGAGAGGCACCTTCTAAGAGTAATATTTATATATCATCCCACAAAATTTTATCTATATGAAACAAGCAATCATCATAACTATGCTGATTTTGATGTTGACGGCAACAGCACATGCAGAGCCTAAAATCGACAAATTTGCAGGAAAGACAATATTCAACGGAATTATCGAGCTTAGCTTTTCTGTATCAGATTCGGAATCCTCGCTATCAAAATTTGAGGTGTATAAGGATGGAG